>NZ_JBHUDG010000051.1:0-284368 GCF_042678145.1 Pseudopedobacter beijingensis
TGCCTTTACCCTCTTGCCCTTTGCTCTTCAAAAAACTATTGGCGCTTATTTTTATTCGCAAGTACTGATCTGAACGCTTATGCAAAGCCGGACATAAAACCACTTGCGTTATAGGCTTGACAGTAGTGTATTGATTGTTTAAGGTACAGTTTTTTGATTTATCCGGCACCTGGGATTGAAGGCGCTCTTAGGTAATTATTGTGCTTTTATTAATAGGATGTCTTGTATGATGGAGTAAAGACAAAGAAGTTCAAGTGTTTTATCCTAAGTAAAAATATACCAGCATTATTAATAAAGCAGATTGCCTATCTTAATAAAAAACAGGCTACAAACTCATCAAATCATCATCATTAGACCAGAATAAACACATTTCACATTGGTTTATAAATCAAAAATCCCGGGACTCGCCCAGGATATTTACCATATATGAATGCTAAGATTATTGAATCACTATTTCTCTTCTTTATAGTAGAGCTTGTAGTAATTCATTCCTTTGTCTTCATCAAAATCGTTTTCCAGTAATTTTCTATCACCATGAATGTATACACTGAAGTTTTTATCCAGCTTCAACACGCTTTTATAATTCGAATTTTGTTTTTTTACTGCAGGTGCAGATATTTCAAAAGAATCTCCTATCTCTACATCAAACTCTGTTTCATAATTTTGTATCATTTCCTTGAAAGAGGTTGCTGCTGTTTCGTTCCCTATAACTTCTTCTGAAAATTCTTCAAAATCAAAAGTGTCTTTTTCTTTGAAGTATTTCATGGAGCGGTTCAACAAATCTATTTTGTCTGGTTTGGAAATCTCGAAATCATCGTCAATCTTTTCGCTTACGAAGTCTTTATACAAATTCAGGTAATTAGTGGTCTGGTTAAAGTCATCGTTCCTTATTTTTAATTTCAGGAAATCATCTTTCCAATATACCGCAGCTTCTCCGGCAGATTTATTGGTCTGATCTATTACCACTACTTTATAACCTTTATCTTCTTCTGTATCAAATATTAAGCAACCCTTATCTAATTTTTGAATGTTAATAGCTTCTTGCTCATAAGCTACAGTAAAACCATCTCCATCGGGATAAACTCTAAGATAGGTTTCTTTGGTTTCTGATTTAAAAATACCCAAAGCCTGAAAAACCTCGCCTTCTATTTGTACATCTCTGAATAGGGTAATGTACACTTCGCCTCCTTTAATTTTTGGATGACTTGAAACATCGAATAAATGACGGGTAATTTGCTGACTGATTTCATGGAATTTATCAGGTTGGGCAAAAAGCTGTTTTACAAAATGATATACTTCATTCAATTCCAAATCATCGGTGGAATGGATTAACCTGTAAACTTCATTTACTTTCTCAAATGGTTTCAGAAAATACTGCATCAACAGGTTTTGTAAAAGCTCGTCATTAATCTTCAGCGGGCTATCTGATAATGTAAAGTATTCGTCCTGTAATTTATTGCCTACTCTATGTACAGATATTTGTTCTAATAGGGATTCGAAATAAGTAATCATCTTTTAAAAATAAAGTTCGTTTGCTACTTTGTAAGTATTACAATGGGCATCCACAATATCTCTGATATCTGGTGAATATCCGCCGCCCATACTTACCTGAACGGGAAGCCCCAAGTTCTTACATTTTTCTAAAACTAAAAAATCGCGTTGTTTGCATGCTTCTTTACTTAAAGACAGCTTTCCCAACTTATCGGTGCTTAAAACATCTACCCCCGCCTGATAAAATATCATATCTGGTGCAGATAGCTCTATTGCCTTTTGCAAATTTTCTGCTAATATAGTCAAGTATTCTTCGTCTCCAATATGGTCTTTTAATCCAATATCCAGATCTGAATTTTCTTTTCGAAACGGGAAGTTTTTCTCACCATGCATAGAAAAGGTAAAAACGGCCTTATGTCCGTCAAAAATTTCTGCAGTACCATTTCCCTGATGCACATCTAAATCAATAATTAAAACAGAGCTAGCTATTTTATTATATACAAGATAGTTAGCAGCTACCGCCTGATCGTTTAACAAACAAAATCCCTCGCCCCAATCTGATCCTGCATGGTGGGTTCCGCCTGCTGAATTGAACGATACACCAAACTGCATGGCGTATAATGCTGAATCTATTGTTCCCTGACAAATTCTGAGTTCGCGCTCTACCAGTTGTTCTGATAATGGAAATCCTATTCTTCTTTCTTCGTGATAGCTTAGCGTTAAGGTTTTTAAACGCTTCCAATACTGCGAATCATGGGTTAACAGAATGGTTTCTTCATCTGTCAAAATCTGCGGTTCAAAAAAATTAGCTTCATTTACCACTCCTTCATATTTCAATTGCGCCGGTATCAGCTCATACTTTAACATAGGAAAACGATGTCCTGCCGGTAAAGGATGGGAATACATAGGGTGATGGGCAATTTTAAGCATGATATAAACTAAATAGAATATTCACTACAGGGAACGACATGATACAATTTTGAAATTACAGTAATCCTGCAATTTTATTCAACCAAAACTCGTCTATGCTATCGAAATGGTTAAGATACTCGCTATCAACATCTAATACCGCACATATTTTACCATCATTAAATATGGGAACCACTATTTCTGATTGAGACAGGCTACTACAAGCTATATGGCCGGGAAACTGATTAACATCTGCAACCCGTAGCGTTTGCTGTTGTTGCCATGCTTGTCCACACACACCCTTTCCAAACGCTATTCTGGTGCAAGCTATTGGCCCCTGAAATGGACCTAATACCAATTCGTCATTTTTAACCAGATAAAAGCCTACCCAATGCCAATTAAATTGTGTTTTTAATGCTGCAACTAAATTTGCCATATTGGCTATTTCATCTGTTTCTGCTTTTAAAAGGGATTGTATTTGCGGAAACAGGGATTGGTATTGCCCTTGCTTATCTGTCTGAATAACTTTTAAATCGTGACTCATTATACAAAATTAGAAAATATACAGGTTATTGGATGTTTAATTTGTCAACACCCTATTCAGCTCTAGTGCTTGAGATAAATCTTATCCGAGATTGTTTTTGTATATTTGTTACAAACGGTTATATCTTATTATGGAAATTACAATCAGGATAAATGAACGTACCAAAGCGGGTAAGACTCTAAAAAATTTAATTGAATTATTTTCTAAAGAGAATAAAGGAGTGGAAATTGTCTCGGAAGGAAAGTATTACAATCCTCAATTTGTAGCTATGGTAAAAAAATCCGCTAAAGAAAAAGGTGGCAAAACAATAAAAGCAGAAACATTATGGCAAGATTTAGGGTTATAATCAGAAAACTTGCAGAAAAGCATATCAAACACCATTATTACTCTGGTAATAAAGCTACTATAAAAAGAATACAACAAATAATCTCAGAACTAGAATTACACCCATACACAGGAATAGGTAACCCCGAATAATTAAAGCATGAACTTTCAGGCTTTTGGTCAAGACGTATTAATCAAAAAGACAGGATGATTTATTTTGTAGAAGACCATATTGTAACGGTCACTGTAGTTTCTGCAAAAGATCATTACGAAGACAAGTAAACATGTTGTTTATCTCTCCATTTCCCCTTTAAAAGTTATAATCACTTATAAACAATCGCTCTCTTATTAGTTTAATTTTGACAATTAATCTTTCTCATTTATTCATCGTGTATAGAACAGAATAATGATTACTCTTTATAAGGATTGTAAATACCTTATATCAATAATTACCATTCAGAAGTAAACAAAACAGGGTAACACACTCTATTTATCTTATTTTACGTAATTTTCCGGCTTTAAATTTTCACTTTATGAGATTTATCAAGAAACTAGCGTTAACAACGGGCATTTCAGCCATCGCTTTTGGTAACATCAGTTCTACAAAGTTCGAAGAAGGTATGTTCCCGCTAAGCGAAATATCAAAACTGGATCTTGCTACTGCCGGTCTTCAAATCCCTCAACAAGACATCTACAATCCCAATGGCATTAGTCTTATAGATGCGTTGGTTAATGTAGGTGGCTGTACCGGATCTTTTGTATCGGACAAAGGATTGATTATAACCAATCACCATTGCGCCTTTTCTGCTGTACAATTGGCGAGTACTAAAGAAAACGACTACTTAAAAAATGGTTTTGTTGCCCATACACAGGAAGAAGAAATACAGGCAAAAGGCCTTACTGCCAGAATTACACAATCTTATGAAGATGTGTCTGAAGAAATTCTGAATGCAACTACAAGCGTAAAAGATTATAACCAACGCCTTAATGTTATAAAAAACAAGATTATAGAGATACAGAACAGAGCGATGGCTGCAGATTCTACCATTAGTGCAGAGGTTTCCGAAATGTTTATTGGCAAAACGTATGTGCTTTTTAAATACAAGATTATTAATGATGTAAGATTGGTATATGTTCCACAACAGAATATCGGTGAGTTTGGAGGCGAAAGCGACAACTGGATCTGGCCAAGGCATACAGGCGATTTTTCTTTCATGAGAGCTTACGTAGCTCCAGATGGAGCTTCTGCATCATACTCCAAGGAAAACGTTCCCTACCAGCCTAAAAAGTTCTTAAAAATAAATCAGAACGGCGTTAAGGAAGGTGACTTTACTTTTATGCTTGGATATCCGGGAAAAACTTTCAGACACCGACCTGCAGAATATGTAAATTACCAGCAGCAATACCTGCTACCTTACACCTCTGAACTTTACAGTTTCCAGAACAAACAAATGCTATTGGCAGGGAAAGAAAAAGGAAGAGAAACTGAGCTTTCTCTTTCTACCCGTATAAAAAGAAATGCCAATGTTCTTAAGAATTATCAGGGAAAAATTAAGGGTTTACAAAACATTGATCTGCTGGAGCAAAAAAAACAGGAAGACCTGGCACTTGTGCAATATATTAACGGAAACAAAAAGCTTAAAAGTCAGTATGGGAATTTAATGAAGGACATTGCCAATCTTTACAACGATATAAATAGCAATGCGTTTAAAGATTTATGGTATGTACAGATTTACAATTCAAGTAATCTGCTAAGGGTTGCCGCTAACCTGAACAAGTTTAAAAGCGAACTGGAAAATCTGTCGAACGATAAAAGAAGTGAGTATTTTGAAAGCAACTTACCGATTTTGAAGAAAAGACTTAATGAAATTTATGCTTCTTATGATATTGATGTTGATCGGGAGCTTTTTAAAGACATGCTTACCCGAGCGGTAAATTTACCGGCTAACCAGAAATTTAAGTTTGTAGAAAGCAAACTTACAGGTTTTAACAAGCAAGAAGATATAGATAAATTAAGAAACAACCTTTTCCAATATACCCGGTTAAAAAGCAAAGATGCCCTGTACGGTTCTGTTCTAAGCAATGTTAACACCACATTAAACTATAACGATGACCTGCTTACGCTTGAAAAGGAAATAAGGGAATCTAAAAGGGTAAATGATGAGGTAAACAACAAAAGAGATGCCTTGCTAAATAAATTAATGGCCGACTATGTTACGGTTAAGGAGCAATTTCTGAATAAAAACTTTATTCCCGATGCCAATAGCACCTTAAGACTCACTTATGGTCATATAATGGGTTATTCTCCTGTAGATGCTTCCTATATGCGTCCGTTTACAACCATAAAAGGGATTCTGGAAAAGGGCAGATCAGACAATCCCGATTTCCAATACAATGCAAAAATTAAAGAGCTATGGAACAATAAAGATTTCGGTTCTTTTAAAATGGAAGAACTGGACGATGTTCCTGTTTGCTTCCTTTACAACATGGATACCACCGGAGGTAATTCCGGCTCTCCTATCCTTAACGATAAAGGAGAATTGATTGGTGTCAATTTTGACAGAACCTATGAAGCTACCATAAACGACTTTGCGTGGAACAAGGACTACAGCAGATCTATCGGAGTGGACATCCGATACGTACTTTGGGTTGCTCAAAAGGTTGACTCGGCCAATGCCATCTTAACGGAACTTGGCGTAAATTAATCAAACTGTTTTTTATCTAATACAGGTAGCTGGGTGTTTTTAATGATATGATTTCATCCAGTTACCATCCTTAAAAATATACTAAATTATCATGAGAGTAGTAGCTGAATTACCCCACCCAAAATGTAAGATTTCCATATTTTCAATGAACATGAAATACATTATAAAGTTTGAACAGGGAAGTCTGGAGCAATCTTATAAGCTAGCGGAAATAGATCTTATCAACGGAATAGATAGCGTATTTGAAATTCTGGACGAAGAGTTTATAAACAAAGTTGCCAGCAGATTTAACGATATGAGAACTGATTTTATTGAAACTTACAAGAAGCATAACTAACACATTAGATAAAAAACATAAAAACCTATAAACAAGATAGATACATACAATAAACACATAAAACAGAATTATATTTCACAAAAAACATATAATCCCTCATCAAAACAAACATCAACAACAAACTAAAACTTTATATAAAAACAATTTAACACTAATTATAAGACAGTTACAATTTTAACAAAATATAATTCCGTGATCAAAAACAACCAAATTTATAGTAAGTAACCCTTTTATTCAGACAAAATGAATATTTATCTTGTTGCCCATACAGAAGTTTATAATCCGAATAATATACTTCTGGGAAAAAATGATTTTCCTTTGGTGGAGAATTTTACAACGGCATTTTCCTGTGTTGAAGATTTACTGAATGGAACGGGAAACTCCAATACTTACTATAGCTCCTCCCCTCAAAGACATTGCCTAAAACTCGCCCATTACTTAAGTAATAACTCTACTTATATAGATGATAATTTTATACAAATAAATATGGGAGAGTGGGAATATGCAGAACAATCTAACATAACCCCTGATAGGTTTTATGATTTACTAAAAACGGGATTTAGCAATGGTGAAAATATAGATCAGGTAAAAAAAAGAGTCGGACTGGGTTTAAAAAGTCTCATCAAAAAGAAAGCTGACAATATAGTACTGGTTACCACCCCCCTAATTATTAAGGTAATTATAGCTGATGTCATAAAAGCAGGATTTAAATCTTTAAAACATATTGAGGTAGACTACGGGTCTGTTAGTTGCCTGGCTTATATAGCGGAATCTAAAAGCTTAACCCTCAAATATTGTAATTTAAGAAACAGAATATAATTCCTACTTCTGTAATTTTAAATACTTGATTAATTTACCATTTTATAAACTCTTACATAATCTATTTCATAAACTGAAGGAAAAACAGTATTATCAATCCCTTCAATTCCCCCCCAATCTCCTCCTATCGCAAGATTCATTAGTAAATAGAAAGGTTTATCAAAAGGCCATGTTTCAAACCCTTTGCCATCGTTTCTATATTCAAGCAAGAGCTCGTTATCTATATAACCGCGGATAGCTTCAGGAGTCCAATCTACATGATAAACATGAAAATCGGATATGGCTGTTGGTATTAACTTATATTTATTTACTACCTGCCCCAAATTTTCTTTTGCATTAGCGGCTTTATTATGTATAGTTATATGTATATTATTTGGCTGATAGCCTACATGTTCCATAATATCAATTTCCCCTGAATTAGGCCAGTAACCATAGAAATTATCTGTTGGTAACATCCAGACTGCCGGCCATGTACCTCTTCCAACAGGAACCTTCAATCTTACTTCTACTCTTCCATAAAGAAAATCGTATTTGTTTTTAGTTATGAGCTTTCCTGATGTGTAGCTTTCTCCTCCAAAGCTTTTATGTAGAGCAGTGATTTTTAGTTTTCCATCTTCTACTTTTACATTTTCTTCTAAATTGGTATAATATTGTTTTTCGTTATTGTACCAACCGTCACCACCAATATCGTAAGACCATTTTGTATTATCAGGTTTTCCTGTATAATCAAATTCGTCTGACCAATCGGGTTCTTTTGCAAAAGATCTTCCTTCTGGATTTTTCTCCAACGGCTCTTTATACTCTTTTTTCTTTTCCGCTTGCTTGGGCTGACTGGAACATGCTACTGATAGCATAACAAGACAATAAACAACTGTAAATAAAAATATTACATAACATCTCATGGCTCTAAAATTTATTTCATTTAAAAGTGAATAGTTAAAATATTTGACTTGAACTTATTTATAGTATGTTATTGTCCTTCCTCCCCTTCCTTTTTCGTTAAACACCCTAAGTTTCAGATTGGCAGAATCTTCTATTTGGTTATTATATATTTTGCTGTTACCATTAGGTTCTGTACCGTCCAATGTATAACGTATTATAAAATTATGGAACTGGGTATTGGCATTTACAACACCATTATCTGAAGTATAACCTGCTGTTGGTATTCGGTAATTGAATCCTCCAGAATAGTAGTCTAAACGCGGTAATTCTTTTTTTGCTATGGTATTTACAAAAACCGACCAATCATTTTGGTACAGTTGCTCACTTTTCAAGGAGTCCTGATTGATTTCCCATTCAGCTTCTTTAGCCCAGCTTCGCTCTGCCAATCCAAAAATTTTTGGTAATAATAAGTATTCAAAATCATCTGTTGTTTTAATTATTTCACTCCAAAGTGGGGCCTGAATACCTACAATATTTTTCTTTCCCTCTGCACTAAGCCTGTCCTTTCCGTCAAAATAGCCAGGTTTTAGAGATTCTCCTCTAAAATCTTCTTTTTGATTTTTGTAATAATTATATGGGATAAAACTATGGGGTTTGTTTACATCTACATAACCTCCCCAATATTGTCCGGGTTCGTAATAACTTTCGTTATAAGCTAGGTCGAGATACATATTGGTTACATTGGTCAATACTACTTTGTAGCCTACATTAGCCATTTTATAAGCTAAATCTTCATTTCCATGAAGATTGTTCCAAACATCGGTATGAAAATTTTCGTTAGTAAAGCGATTATCTATAACCATTTGTTTTTTTCCGTTTACCAATATTTTCTTTAGCCCGATCTCTTCCCACCCAGAAAGATACAGATTGCGAGATCTAAGGATTTTGTTTACTTTTTTAAAATAATAATACCATAGTTCATCTATATTTTCGATAGATTTATCCTGAGCAATCAATTGTTTTACTACAGGAGATTTTTGCCAAACTCCTTCGGGTACTTCGTCTCCCCCAAAATGAACAGTTTTTAGTGGTGCTCCTGCTTCTTTGTACATCTTAATGGTTTCATCGGTTATTTTCTCCAAAAAAGTGTAAACAGAAGGTAAGGCAGGATTGATGACATTATCGTTCCATCCCTGTACTGAACGATATTCTGATTGGTCGTTCAAATCCCTCAGAAGATATTTTTTAGCTTCAACTTCATTTCCTTCTTTCATAAACCTAGCATATCTGGCATCCATTGCCTTAATAGCCGCCCTTGCGTGTCCGGGTGTTTCAAACTCTGGTATTACCTGTATATGCCTTTGGGCGGCATATTTCAGAATTTCTATGTAATCGTTGCGTGAAAAGAAGCCTGTTCCTGTTGTATTGTTTACATCAGGGCCAGATCCATAAGCAGGAAATATCCTGTCCTCTTCTGTAAGCGTATGGCCTCTTCTTCCTCCAACAGCAGTTAATTCCGGCAATCCGGGGATTTCTATCCTCCAGCCTTCATCATCATTAAAGTGTATGTGAAGCACATTTATCTTGTATAATGACAAAAGGTCTATCAACTTTATGACTTCTTCCTTAGGTTGGAAATTTCTAGACACATCCATCATAAACGCCCTGTGGACAAACCTCGGCGCATCTTTTATCAATACAGATTTTAACGATATTGAATCTTGTTTAGCCGCCCATGTTTTAGGGGGAAACATAGTTTTCAAACTCTGTATTCCGTAAAATATCCCCGCATTAGAAGATGCTGTTATTACTATATTTTCTGGTGTTATTTTGAGTTGATAAGCCTCAGTTGCCAGATTTTTATCAGTTTGCAAGATAATACTGTTTTTAGCCGATTTTTTTATAACCGGAGATTTTCCAAATAGGGTCTCCAATTCTTTGGATAAATATTTTGCTTCATTATCAAACTGTTCTTCTGTTGCTATTTTTATTGCAGAACTAAGTATGAAATCCCCCCCTTTCAAAAACTGGTAACTGTTAGGTGTAGGAAAAACAGGGGGCAGTTGTTCCAAAGATAATTGCTTTATCAAGATGTTTTCTTTATAAATTTTTGAGGCAAGCTCTTTTTCCCTGCTAGAATAATCTATCAAAGAACCTGTTTCTGCTTTTATAGGTATTCCAACAGAAGGATTTTTATCAAAAACTATATAAAATCCTTTAGCGTGGTCTGTGTAATTTTTAAGTTCTCTGGACAATACATATGTTTGAATCTGCCCTCCCGGTGTTATTCCTTCAGAAGCAGCATTAGGCAATAGCTTAAAATAATCACCATTGATATGATGTATTCTTATTGGAGAAGCTTCAATATCCTGTAATCTTGGGTTACTGCCATTAAAATAAATTGCCCATCCTTTTGCGGGGATATTCGTTTTGCCTTGATTATATAATGTAATTCGGGATAAGGTTTCGCCACTATTTTTATAATTGTTTTCTGTTATAGTCCAACTTAGCCTGATATCACTCGCAACAAATGGTTGTGCATGGCAAAAAACAGTAGTTAACATTAAATACATAAAAGATCGGATTGTATGTTTCATTATTATTTCAATAAGATTAAATTTTTAGATGTATTTTTTTGTGTTCGAGATAACCTGTTATGCCAACTATAAATAGTGCATATAAAAAAGATTTTATCAGACCGATATCTCCTGTTCTTAATATTTCAGGTAAGCGAATGGAAATCAACCCTAAAATTGCATAATGGATGTAAGGAATAAGATAGGCAGTTAGTGTACTTGTACCGGCTGGTTTTATATAACTATACCATTTTCTGAATTGAAGTACATCGGTAATATATACAATAATCAAAAAAGTGATAATGCTTAACCCTGTACAAATAGTTGTCCACGATGGTGTTGCCTTTATTTTTGAAATTCCCCATATTGGACGTGTCAATAATCCAAAAACAATGAATAATAAGGCAATAACAATTAATAATATCCAAAACTTCTGGTTATGTGTACCGAGGTTTTTATAAACCAATGCTGCAATTACGCCTGCCATGCTGAAGGTAGCCAGAGAACCTTCTCCTACCAACCAAATATAATCTTTAATACCTTCTATTGGCGATAACCATCCTAAAAATGATGCGCAACTAAAAAGCAGCAAACAAAATAATGCGATGTATTGAACCTTGATGTTTCCTTTTGAGAAAAGGTAAATACCGGAAGCTGTAAAATATGCCCAGCCAATTAAGCCTAAAATTCCCCACCAGTGTAATTCCATTCCTGTAACCAATGAATCTTCTGTTTGAAAAATAAAGCCTAATATTATCAGCATATTTACTCCGATAATTTTTAAAATTCCTACATATTTTGTTTCCGGTTTTGGATAATTGAGCCATATCAGAAAAAATGCTATAACCAACAGAATCATCCATATAGATTTAGACAATATAACTTCCTCCTGAGGATAGGTTTCTGAATTTACCAGAAAAACGCCCATAACCAATAAAGCGAGGGTACGCATAATGACATGGTAAAATATCTTTAAATCAGAATCGCCTTTGCTTTTTCTGTTGGCTATGGCAAAAGGCACAGATAAACCTACAATGAACAAAAATGCAGGGAACACAAAATCTGCCAGTCCCATTCCGTCTGTTTCGGCAGAGACATGACCTAACCAAGCAGGTATATCTGTTAAGGTCCAAAGGTCATTAACAAATATCATCAGTATCATGATTATTGCCCTGAAAGCATCAATGGCAATCAGTCGTCTGGATGTATTATTTTTTTTAATATCGGACATATAGTAATCTGAGGCTGTCTAAAAAATATTGTTTTTGTCAGGCTGAGTGGAGTCGAAGCCTATTTTAGTGCTTTTCGAAACACATTTCGACTCCGCTCAATGTGACAACTTAGTTTTTTAGGATATCCCCCATTTATAAAAGTGCTTATTTAGAGAACTTAATACTTTGGTTAAAGCTGTCGGAAACTATTGTAAGTACATATATTCCTTTCAATCCCGAAACAGCAATATCTTTTATATTATAACCTTTCTCTAAATTTATTCTATTGTTTACAAGCGTTCTGCCAGATACATCTGCAATCTTTAGAATGGCTTGCTCTGCTTTTGCAGCAAAAATGGAAATACCCAACTTACTGTCTGTTATTTCCGTTATTACTAAGTTTTTTTCAATTATATCTGCATTTATAGCTACAGTTTTATTGAATATTGTCCATTTCTCATCTTTATCTACTTGTTTTAATTGGTAATAATTCTCTCCGGCAAGCGGATTTGTATCATAGAATGAATATTTGGATGCAATTCCGTTTCCTTCTACCCTTCCTATTGTTTCAAAATCTACACCATCTGCAGAACGCAGTATTTCAAAATGCGAATTATTTTGTTCTGAGGATATTGAGAAATTTAATTGAACGCCTGTTCCCTTCTTCAGTCCGGTAAAAGATGTGAATGTAACAGGAAGAGTACTTGTAGCAACATAGGCCATTTCAATCTTGCTTACAGATACATTAAGGTCTCCGGAATTCTGATCTCCAAAAATACCAATACTATTGATTGCTGTATTTGCAGTACTTTCACCAGAAGCGGCAGGAAAGTTATAATTTGGAACACCGGCATTGATAATTGCTTTCTGACTTCCGTTTACCCAAATATGATATGATCCAGAAGCAACAGTATATGTTGTACTATTTCTCTCATAATCTGCCGGGGCAGAATAGTTATTACAATATATTTCAAAAGTATTATCAAAATTTTTGGTTAATGGTGTTCCTGTTTGAGAGTTAAAATCTCCGTCATATGCAACCTCCTGAAATCCATAATCTGTAATTCCTGATTTTCTATAGCCCCAAGCAGCATAATCTCCCGAATACAAATCAAACTTAAGCCCACCAAAAATACTTTGGCCGTTGGTCCAATACTCCAGAAATTCACCTCCATTGTAAACATTGGAATTATCTGCCGTTCCATCAGGCGTATTACCGAAAACCAGAAAAAGTCTTCCTGAAGCGGTAGTGGCATTAGGTTTTAAGGTAAAAAATATGCTGGTTACCGCAGAAGTTTCTGTGTTTTCATATAATGAGAACTTACTATATCCGGTATAAGGCGCTGAGCTTCCATTTGATGAAGCTATTTTATAAACCAATTTACTATCTGCATCTGTACCATCAAATGTTGCAGAGGCATTACTGTTTTCAGGAAAGTTTATTTTTGAATAGCCCGAAGATGGAAACGGTAATAAACCCGCCGGACCACCTTTTGTTGAGACAGATTGAACACGATCAATTCCACTTGCTAGTTCGGTTAATCCATTTCCCGGATTTGCTTCGGTACGTTCAAAATTGTAATTAAATGTAGTTGGATTCTGGTTTACCCATACACCTTGTGCATGAACCATCTTAAGTCCTGTAGCCAGAGCTATTAATAAAAGTAGTTTTCTTTTCATATTATTCTACTGTTTGATAGATTTATGATTTCAATTATTCTACATAATGCGCAGAAATATTGCTTATGGTAACTTCTAGAGCATTTGCTACTGGTTTTGAACTTCCAGATGTATTGATTGAGAAACTATTAATTGCAGCTCCTTTTGGCGTTTCATCTGTTGCAGGAAAATTATAATTATCCCCATCCAAAACAATTTTCCTATCGTTAACCCACCACTGATAAGTTTGTGGCAATACGATATATGATTTCCCGTTTCGTGTATAGATTTGCTCTGTTTCTGAATTATTACAATATATTTCTACCTGATGCGATTTCCCTTTAATAAAAGGTGTAGGTCCCTTTAATTCTACAAAACGTGGAGCTTGTGTATCTAATTTACCTATTCTTGGTCTTCGATAGCTGTATGCTATCCAAACACCATCGTAAACATCTAATTTTATGCTTCCAAAAAGGTGTTCATTATCCCACCATTCAGACATTTGTTTAGAATTATTAAAAGTTACACCGTTATCAGGAGCATTATCCGGAGTATTTCCAAAAGGAATGATGATCTCGCCGTTCTGTGCAAACGCGTTTATATCTAATGTGAAGAAAAAACTGGTTACAGCAGAAGATTTGATACCGTAAATGGAAAACTTACTTACAGAGGCAGGTTCTTCATGTGTGGCTTTTGACGAAGAAGCAATAGCCCTAAGCTTTAAATCGTCGCCTTTACCTGTATAAGCAAATGAGGCTCCTGTATTTGGTTCTATGGATACTTTTGCAGAACCTGATGATGGCGCAGGAAGAAAACCCGATTTACTTTCGGCAGAGGCAACATACTGGCTAAGTTCTGAACCTCCCTTAAACTTATCTTTTTTGTTTAACAAACTTTCTAAAAAAATGTATTTAAAAGATGTGTTGCTTTCTCCGTTCCACTTTCCCTGTGCCAATACTGCCGATGTGCCGAATGCAAAAATTGAAAGTAATAGTGTGATTAATTTTTTATTCATAATTCTCATTGATTTAATTTTATATAATCATCTATTTATTAACCATTTACAATGGTATAAACCTGAATTCCTTAATTATTATTTCTACACTTTTATTATCAGATGGTGCTTTACCTTCAAACAACCAAAGGTTCATGTAAGCAGGCATCGTCAATGTACTTATAGGAACATCTGCATTGGTAAATGTTTTGGATTCTATCAGACCTGTATCATCGTCATGGAAACCTACCATACTTTTAAGCGTAAGTTCTCCTTCTTTCCATGTAAAACGGTGAGTACTTTTTGTACCTTCCATTGTAAAAAACTTAGTATGGCTTTTATGTCTGGCATCTGTTCTTCCGGTGGCTGAATATACCGTGAAATTTAGATTTGGCCACGCGTCATTCCCCCATCTGGCAATTTCAATATCCATTTCATCATACATATTGTTACCCGAATAGTTAAACAGCCCTAATACAATGTTTTTGTCAAATCTGGAAATATCACCTTCTATCTTCCATTGATAGGTTCCATAGCCGAATTTTTGTGTTGAGGCCACTTCTCCGCACTCCCATATTCCGGTTTTATCGTTCTTTTTTATTCTTAAATGCAGCCAGCCGTTTTCATCAACCCATACATTTTCTCCGCTCCAGTAATTTGGTCCGGGTCCCTGTGTTTCAATAGTTTTTTTAACTCTCCATTCGTAACCACTAAAAGTGATGGTGTTGGTTAAATGACCATATTGTGGCTCTGCTTTTTTTTCGGTATCGGACTTAGGGCTCACATGTTTAGAACACGAAGAAGACAACAGTACAGCTAACAGAAAAATATAATACTTATTCAAAATCAGTTGATATTATCTTTTTATTTATATATAGGTTTTCTCGTTACCGCTTATCAAAGTGGTGTATACTTAAATTCGTGAATAACAATCTCTACAGATTGACCATCTGACGGAGCATTTCCTTCATAAAGCCATAAATTCATTAATATAGGCATGCTTAATGTACTTATTGATGTTGAAGGAGATGTAAAGGTTTTGTTTTCGAACATATAGGTATCATCATCCTGAAAACCGTGCATACTTTTAAATACAACACTATCTGCAGTTCTCTTGAATCTGTGTGTACTGTAAGTACCTGACATAGTAAAATTTGCTGTATGAACCCCAGGAATTGTGTCTAAACTTCCTGTTGCAGGCCATACGGTATAATTCAAAATATCCCAAGCATCATTTCCCCACCGAGCAAACTCAATATCCATTTCATCATACCTATCGTTACCGGAATAATTGAACAAGCCTAAGACTACATTTTTATCAAGTGTACTAAGCGGTCCGTCTATTTTCCATTGAAAAGTCCCATAACCAAAATTGGTTGTTGCAGAAACTTCGGCACATTCCCAAATATTAGTTACTGGATTTTTTCTTATTCTTAAATGCAACCACCCATTTTCATCTACCCATACATTATCTCCACTCCAATAATTTGGTCCTGGTCCAACGGGAGTGGATGGTTCTTTAATTTCCCACGTGTAACCACTAAAATAAATGGTAGATTTTGTTATTGCATTATACAAATTTTGTTTTTGTTTGTATTGTAACACGTTTTTTCCCTGGACGTCTTTCATATCTTTTGAACAGGATCCAAAAATCAAAATGCTCATTAGGATTAATAAATTCTTTCTTTTCATAACGGCAATATTTTTTTATTTAAAAAAACAACATTCTCATTCAGGTAGCTCATGCTATCTGTTAAATAATTTATGTATGTATTTATGTATTTTATTTTAAAATCTGGCTCAAAATAGTTGTTAAAGAGTTGCTTCCTGTTGTATCATAATCTCCCGCCCATATATAAGCTCCTTTAAAACCATTATCCTTGATGTATTGTGCTTTCTGGCTCACCAAAGGAACACCATTGTAGTAAACTCCTTGTCCTATTTTATCTGTAAACTCATTTTGCGGAGCTGTAGGATCTGCAGCTATAATATCTTTATATGCAATATAGCTGTAAGAACTCCACCCTAAATTATTTCCGTCCGTATCCAATTCATTATATTGTAATCCAAACGCAGGGACACCTATGACCAACTTATCTGCCGGGTAACCTTTTGTATCTTTCCAGATATTTGCACATTCTTGCATAAAACTTAAGGGAGATGGCTGTCCTAAAGGCACTCCGGGACCAACATGTACACCGTTCTCGAAAGCATGAACATTTAACCAATTTGCTGCCGAAAGATCATTGTAATTCCAGTGTAACCAATTTGCAGCAACTGTTACAGTAATTATTGCTTCTGCAGGTAAAACAGATTTTAAATCTTGTATTAAGGTTGTGATGGCCTTCATGTTCCTATCCACAATTGTAGCGTCGTCATTGCCAACATCGGTCATCATAATATCAATTCCGTCAAATCTTCTGACAGAAACATAGTCAACCAGTTGTTGAACAAGAATTGCCCTAAGTGCCGGATCGCTGATTACATTACCAAAATCACTACTGTTATAAACCGACCATCCATCTAGGCCAGATAGTCTTCCAGATACACCTAACAATGCGGGAAGACCATTAATATGAGCTTTTGCTACAATTTCATCTGCCAATTGTCCGACGTTACCTGCAGAAAAGTCAACAGTACCATCTGGGATAACTCTTGCCCCATTATAAGCTATATGTGTAATAGCACTCCAATCTATGTATTTAACTATACCTCCTGATGAAATATATGGCATAATTACATTTGTATATGGCTTGAAGGTATAAGTCAACGGATTAACAATAACATTTGCTTTACGAGTTGCTGTTTGACCATTAAATGTGGCTTCCAGTTTAATTTCGTATACATCCGGCGATTCTGGTTCAAAGGTAAAAACAGTATCTGTAGAAACTACTTCTCCGTTAACTTTCCAAGTGATACTGGTTTTTCCAGCAGGGCTTGGAGAAAATGTTAAACCGTTAAAGGTTGTTGATTGCCCTTCATTAATTACTCTTGTATTTGAATTGAAAGCGCTGCCAAATATCCTTGGATGAAAATCATCGTCGGAATATTTATTGTCTTTTTCACAACCCAAAAGGGTAATCAGAAAAACAGATAATAATAAATATTTTGCTTTTTCCATTTTTTTAAAGATTTTGTTATAACCAATTGAGTTATTTATGGTATGGTGTTATTAATTACAGAAAGCAATGATTTATCTTCAGTTGCATCACCCAACAACTGCCATATCATTATACCTGCGGCTTTTTTATCAATTGCCAGCTCTACTTTTCTTTTTATAGTTGGAATACCGTTATAGTATATTACCCCCTTCTCCGAAACGGTTACCGAGTCTGTATTTTCTGAATTGGGGTAGGTACTTACAATATCACCAAAAGACATATCAGAACGAATATCGTTACCAAATCCATAGCCATAAAAAGGAACTCCTAATGTTAATTTAGAAGCAGGTACAGAGCGGGTTACATTCCAATAGGTAAAGTCTGCAACTGCCGCTTCGTATGTTGAATGTGGACCGGGACGTTCTAAATTCCATGGCCCTGTTTGGTCATAAGACATAATATGCACCATATCAAACAGAGAAAGTGCCTTATCTGAAATGGTATTACCATTCCATGTAGCAACAGCTGCTGTAATTTCCTTACCTTTTTGTTCTAAAGCTGCATGAAGTTCTGTGATAAATGGTTCATAATTATCATCAATATAATCTCCTTCCAGATCTACGTCTATTCCATCCAAGTTATAGGTTGTTGTAAGATTTACCAATGCATTTACCAAATCTCCTCGTTTATCTGCTTTAAGCAATTCTTTTAAATGTCCTGGTGGATTTCCGCCGGCAAATGAAGAATATACTTTTACACCATTATCATGCGCTCTTTTTACTGCTTCGGTTAAACCTGTTACCGGTGCGAACGCCCCGTTTGCTTCTGGGTTTATAAATGCTACATTCAAATGTGTAATCTTATCAAAATTCAGCTTTGCAGATTCTATATCAAGGTTACCACTGCTAAACATGTAGCCAACAATATGAAATCCTTTTTCTACAGCTTTCTTTCTGATTTCTTTTTCATGTGCATCTACCTTATTCTTACTGCAACTGAACAATAAAAACAGTAAAAGATATAATCTAGATATTAAATGTATCTTTTTCATAATCTATCAGTTAAGGTTTATCCCACCATACTCTGTTTATCCAAGTATTTCCACCCGCTCCTAAATCTGCTATCGCCGTAGCTACGTTTGCTGCATTTTGTTCTACTTCCAGAATAGGATATTCAAATCTTCTTGGAATTACTGTTGTTGTAGATTCTTGTGTTAAGGCAGGAGTTAAAACCGGAAAACCTGTTCTTCTCCAGTTTGCATAGGCTTCTGAACCATTTAGTAATAACGCTACCCATAATTGAGTATTAATCATTTCCACCTCTCTTCCCGGAATCAATAAATTTCCTTGTATAAACGTATTAATTTCAGCAGAACTAATAGATGGTCCGCCCGGATAGAGACTTAACTGCTGGCATGCGGCTTCAATACCTTTGGCATAATGTTCTGCAGTTGTACCACCAAGGTTTAAACCCCACCTTACGGTTGCTTCTGCCAGTAAAAACTCTACTTCTGCATACGTAAGATGTAAAAATGGTGCGTTTCTTCTGATTAAGAAATTAGCAAGCTGTGCTTTCTGATCATTGTTTACGGCTGTAATTGTACCTTGTCCGGGTACTTGAATGTCTATCGGATTCATCCATCCATCCCAAACATATTCCGTTGATTCTACACCGTTATAACCTATAATGGGTTTTAACTGATCTGTGATATCTAAACGGTCAAAAGGTCTGTTAATAATATCTATATAATATCTTACAATGTGTGGTAGACGAGGGTCGTTTGTATTGTTCAACTGATCTATGAATGTGTTTGTTACACGTGGTAAAACTTCCGATTGTGTAAACGCAGATGAGATACCGTTTCCTCTCATGTCTGTGTCATAGATATTTTGTACATCCTGATGATTCATCCTACAGATATCTGCATTACTTGTAAAAACACCTGCATTATATGCGGCTTCTGCTTCTTCCCTTGCTTTATTAGGATTTACTTTTACTAAACGCATAGCCAATCTTAAACGAAGTGAATTAGCAAATTTCCTCCAGGATTCTACGTTCCCATTGTAAAACAAATCTCCACTTACAACATCTTTTGATGCATCTAATTGCGCCGCAGCCTCACTTAACTCCTTAAAGAAATCGTTGTAAATATCTTCCTGTCTATCAAAACTTGGTCTTACAATTCCATCTGAATATGCTTTACCTGCCTGACTATAGGGAATATCACCATATACATCTGTTAAGCGGGCAAATTCATAAACCTTCATGATTCTACATACCGCATTCAGATTTGTTTTTAATGGATCATTTGTTGTTTTTCTTACTGCGTCTACAATGTTTACTACATCATTACGGTAAGTGTATTCCCATAATGAAGAAAGATACAGACGATAATAAATATAAAACTGACCATATCTGTTTGCCCAGATACCTCCAATATGTTGTACCATAGGCATAGTTAGGCACATATTTAATTTTTCATTAATCTCTAAATCACCTGAAAAACGAAGCTGTACATTAGAAAGCAACAATGATGCATCCATATCATTAGACCTGTTAGGGTCTTTATTGGTATCATCAAATTTTTTACAGGAGCTTATCATTACCAATACTGTAAGGATAAAGACAAACGATAATATATATGATAATTTTTTCATTTTTTCTAAATTTAAAGAGCCTGCTTAAAATCTGAAATTAAGGTTAAAGCCCCAGCTTCTACGTGTAGGTAAAGAGCCATATTCAAGACCTTGTCCATTTCCGTTATTGTAATTAGAATCCGGATCTACATTAGGAACATCTTTATATATAATGAACGGATTTCTGCTTACCAAAGCTATCTGAACATCTTTAACATGCCATTTTGAAGTTATGGATGTCGGAATACGGTAACCTAATGTAATCTCACGCATCTTCACATAAGAACCATCATAGATATAAGGACGGGCAACACCTCCGTCCTGAACAATCTGTGCCCAATAAATGGACGGGTCTACAGCTCTTGTATTAGGCGAATATGTACCATCTTCATTTTTTATCACACCTTTTGGAACTAATCCTCTTACATTTCCAGTTGCATTCCATTCTTCAAAAGTTAAACCCGCTGCCTGACGGGCTTCTTCAGATTTTATCCATTCTTCCCTCCCTTCTAAAGTTGTGGTTAAACTTCCGCGACTTGCGGCAAAAAGATTGGTCATAGAAAAAAGGTCTGCTCCCTGTTTAATATCTATAATAGCTCTTAGGCTAAAGTTTTTGTAAGTAAAGTTATTGGTAATGCCACCAGTCCATGAGAATATTCCCTTTCCTACAATCTGCCTTTCTTCACTTTGCATAGGCAAAAGTGTTACAGGATCAAGAATAATATTACCATCAGGATCTTTCTGGTAATCAAATGCCAGAATAGAACCATACGCAGCACCGGGCTGCGCTACTACAGACACCCCCATCCACCTTGCTTCAGATAAAGCTAAAAAAGGGACTCCTTCCGCCAGAGACTCTACAGTATTAATATTTCTTGCAAAATTTATATTGGCATCCCAATTGAAATTTCTCCCAGTTACAGGGCTACCCTTAATCATTAACTCTACACCCTTATTGCTTACTACACCCGCATTAATATTCTGTGATAAAAAACCCGAAGAAGATGGCAATGGAACTCTGTTAATCTGATCACGTGACTTTTGTGTATAATAAGTTGCATCTATACCTAAACGTCCATCTAAAAATTTAAGCTCTGTACCTACTTCAAAAGAACGGGTTCTTGTTGGTTTAAGATTACGGTTTGGCATCACGTCTGTACTTGCTCCTCCGTATAAGTAAGTACTATTAAAAGTTAGCGGATTAACGTTGTAATAAAGATCTAATAGAAAAGGATCAGTATCTCCAGCTACTTCTGCTGCAGAAACTCTTAATTTACCAAAAGATAAAATCTTTCTTCCTATTTTAAAAGCATCGGAAAAAACAAAACTGGTCGAAAGAGATGGATAAGTGTAACTATTATTATCTTCCGGTAAAGTAGATGAAGCATCTTGACGGACTGTAGCATCTATATATAAATACCCCTTAAATCCAGCACTAAACAATCCATATACAGAATTAAGATGTCTTCTATATAAGTCCTTTACAATACTTTTGTCTGCGAAACTAGTAGGTGCAATGGCGTCATCAACAAACAAATTTGTAAACAGCATAGTATTTCCCTTATTATGTACTCTTGAAATACTGCTTCCCAATCGGGCAGATAAATGCCATGAAGGACTTATCTGTTTTTGTAATGTCATCAAAAAGTCTGCTTCTGTGGTTACATGTTTTCTATCTCTTGTACTTAAGGCTCCTGATATAAAACCTGGTGTTGTTCTGGGACTATATTTTTCAAAATCGAGAAAAGTCAAATCCGTAGAGGCTCTCCCCTGTAAACTTAACCAACTGTTTACAGTATAATTCAATTGAAAGGAACCCATAAGTCTGTTTTTCAGAGTTTCATTCCTCATTTCGTTAATTACCCAGTATGGGTTTAAACGATATTGCCCCCCACCCCATTCAATATAAGAACCGTCAGGATTTTTATAGCTATCTTTAAACTGCTCTTGATTTACATTATTTGCCAAGCCAACAAAAGCATTTCCTATATTTCCAGGATCATCTGCAAGGGCAGGACGATTATCTACATTTTCATTCATATAGAAGGCTCTGGCTTCCATAGTTAACTTAGATCCAAATTTAGAAGTACCATTAAAAGAGAATGAATTTCTTCTCATACCACTTCCGGGTACAATATCTCTGTTCCTCATATCGGTAGCTGAAAAACGGAATGAAGAAGCATCATTGGAATTGGTTAGTGCAATAGTATTGGTATAAGTAGAACCTACTCTGAAAAAACCACTTATATTATCTTTAACTAATGCATAAGGTCTGTATACGCCATCGTAACCTATTACCTGTAAATCAGGATCTAATCTTGCCCCAAAATTACGAAATAGGGTGGTCCTTGCTTGAGTAGCTGCTGTATTTATACTTTGTGCTGTACCTTGCCCGTACAAATACTGGTATCCATCAAATTTTGTAAGTTGGTCTTCAAAAGAACTTGTACTATTTATCTCTATTCCTAAGGTCTTACTACCTTTTCCTTTTTTAGTTGTAATCAAGATAACCCCATTAGCAGCTCTTGTTCCGTATAATGCAGAAGCGGAAGGACCTTTTAAAACACTTATCTTATCAATATCATCGGGATTTATGGCAGAAATTGCATCTCCCATGTCATAACCTTCTGCATATTGCCCTGTACCGGTTCCTCCATAATTAGAGTTATCCATTGGGATACCATCTATTACATAAAGTGGTTGATTATTACCTGTTATTGTTGTATTACCACGAATAATTACCCGTGAAGAACCTGCGGGGCCCCCTGCTGTACTATTAATAACCAAACCAGCTACTTGACCAGCTAAAGAGTTTATTACATTAGTTTCTCTTGCTTTTTTTAATCCTTCTCCGTCAACTTCTGAAACCGCATATCCTAAAGATCTTTCTTCACGTGTAATTCCTAAAGCTGTTACTACAGTTGTCTCCAACTGTATGGTTGCTTCATTTAACTTTATATCAACCAACATAGAAAGATTTCCAACCTTATATTCTTTTTCCTCAAACCCTATTAATTTGAATTTAAGAATATCACCAATAACCGCAGTCATATTAAACATCCCATTTCTATCGGTTATAGCAGCCTTATTGGTTGTACTGTTAACAATCATTACACCGACAAGAGGCACTCCCTCTTTATCAGTCACTTTACCTCTAAGAGTCCCACTTTCTAACTGCTTTTTCTTATCATTAAGAATTATATTATTAGGCTGAATAATAATTACGGAACCTTTGATCTCATATTTTGCTTTAAGCTGATCTGCTATCGCATCAATAATTTGATCTAAGCTTTTATCTTTCAAATTTAAAGTTAATTGCTTGTCAATATCTAGTTCTAGGGGATTATAGGCAAATTTCACATTAGCCTTTGTCTCTATTTGCTTAAATACATTTTTTGCAGGTATTTTGTCCCAGTTAAAGGAATATATACTTTGCTTAGAATATACAAAAGTTGCAATAAGCAGAAAAAATACGGACAATAGAAGTCTTGCCGCTACCCCGTATAACGGGTAACAGTAAAGATTTTTTCTCATACTTTGTTCAGTTTAAAATTTAATTAATTGGTCTTGTTTTTAAATGTTATGTATACTTTATCATTCTTTGTCTCATAAGTGAAGCGATTTATGGTACCTATAATATCTAAAACTTCATTTACATCCATGTCATGCATTTCTCCTGTAAAAGCTAAACTCTTCCTAGGTTCGTTTAACGCTACAATTGAAATTCCATATACTTCTAACAGTTTGTCTTTTATTTCATTTAAATTGGCCGATGAAAATTTTATGTTTCTTGTTTTCCAGTTGGTAATTTCGTTTATATCAAATTGGCTTTTGTTTAAATTTCTATAGCTGTATACCTTCACCTGTTCTCCCGGTTCCAGTATCTCTTCCTGATTAATTTTCGATTCTTTAATTTCTTTTACACTTACTTTTCCAGTAGCCAACATAACGGATATTTCGTCTTTCTTAGAAGAATTCACTTTAAAAGAGGTACCTAAAGCTGTTGTTACCGTATTGCCTGCTACAACCATAAAGGGTTTTGCTTTATTTTTTGCAACTTCAAAAAAGCCTTCTCCTATGATTTTCACAATGCGTTGTTGTTTATTAAAGTCTCTATGGATATTCAAAACACTTGACCCGTTTAAGACTACTGTACTTCCATCAGGAAGGTTAACTTCTTTTCTCTCTCCTAATTTAGTTTCTGCCATTAACATGTAACTATCATAAGAACTTGAATAAGCCGCAACTTCTCTGGGCATGTTATTACCATCCCACCATAATATAGCTACCAGAATCGCCGTCAGTACAGCAACCATTAGCACAAGTCTCCTTTTAAAGAATTTATAATCGCTAAGGGTAGTATCTTCATGTATCTCAGACTCTACCATTTCTTTATGCTCTATAACCTGCATTAATTTTTGCAGGTCTCTTTCTTTATCTGGTTTACCCTGAGCAACGAGCATACTATGTAAAAATGCAGCTTCTGAAACTCTTTCTTTTAAAAGTGGATAATCTACCAGTATACTTTCCCATTTATAAACATCTTCCGGATTACTTTTATTTAAGTAATTCAGAAATGTCTCATCTGCTAATAAATCTTCAACTGTATACTTCAAAAAATCCATTCTTTAAATAGAAAACTGGTTATTTACCTATTAGTGTAAAATAACTTCTTTTTTTACCAATGAAAAACAAATTATTTTAAAAAACTTCACAAAAAGCTTCTTGTTATCTCAGAAATAAGGAAAAAACATTATATTTTTCTTAGGTTCTACTTTATTTATTAATGTCTGGTCGATATTTTGAATCTATATTGATTTATATTACTATGTATTATCCCTCAATGCGGCATCTCTTAGTTTTGAGATATCTCCGACCTAAATAGCTGGAAAATATGACGAATAATAGTAGAACTCAGGTTATTTACAATAGGCAAGTGTATTACTCTAACGCATCCTTCGTTTAGAGACGCTTTAAAGCTCCTTTAGAAATGCTTCGAACAAACGACAAGTATTTCGTCTTTGGTCTAAACCACAGATTATATGGATTAAAATATTTCACGAATACTACAGGAAACTCTCCACCTCTTGCTTATGCACTAGAACGGTATGGGCAGACGACGGATTCATCTACTAAAAAGAAATTAAAACATTAATAGCAGCAAAACGTAGTGAAGTAGAATAAGTCTAAAGATATAGCTTTTAGACATCTCTGCTGTGGTCGATATAACGGCATAATTTATAAAGCTATTATTGAAAAACACAAAGTCGTCTCTAAGTCACTGAATTTTAAACTATTCATTTTCAAACAGATTCTTACTGTTTTTTGAACACAAAGAATGGGTTTTCCCTGAGAACTTTCAAGGCATTATGCAGGGTATTATAAATAGTTCTTTCGGTTAAGTTAGTGATAGCTACAATTTCTTCGTAAGTTTTTCTATCAAAAAATTTGAGTTGAATAATTTGCAGCTGTCTCGGACTTAAAGTATCCAAAGCATCTTTTAGCTGTTTTCTCTTCATCTCATCAACCTGACTTTCAATCAATATAGTTTCATAAGATTGTTCTATAAGAAAGTTATTATTGATTTCTTCGAGTATATCTTCAAATCCAATACTTTGATTATCCAGATTTTTATTGGTTTTATAGATAATACGTTTATAAATAGTAAATACGTATTGCTTAATGTTTTTAACATTTTGCAGTTTATCCCGCATTTCCCAAAGTTCAATAAAAAGATTCTGTATACTATCTCTTATAAGATCGTGGTCTCTATATAACGAAAAACCAAACCGGTATAAATCGTCATAAAAAAAATCGAAACATTCATACAATCCCTGCTTATCACCCTCCAACAATAAATTCCAATTTTTTATTGGCTCTTTTGAGTGCATATCGCTTAAGTTTTTAATAGTTAGATCATCTTTTCAGTAGTATAGCTTTAAGTTACAAAAAAATCCCTGTACACAAAAATGTAAACGTAAAAAAATCAATAACAAGAAAAAAGTACCAGATTACCAGTACTAACTGTACTGATAATCGTGATACTCAACCAAACCACTTAGTGGATTTCTTACAATATTGCCTACCGGCATATTAAATTCTTGTGCAACTTCCTTTAAATATGGAAGATAATTATGTGCTACGGATCCTATACAATTCAATGAATACTGACTGAAATCCGGATAATAAGATATAATATTTGTAAAGAAGTCTCTAAATGACTTTCTGACTACTTCTTGCACAAAAGGATGATCTATATTTTCACCTACAAACTGACTAAAAGTTGCGCTGAATCTGTTAGGTAGTGGTTGTGTGTAAATTTTATTGATGATCTCATCTGGAGTAAGCTGATAAATATTTATAAACTTCTGTCTTAAATCTTCTGGTAAGTAACCTCTGTTATAAGCTATTAAGATACTTTTCCCTAAATATGCCCCACTTCCTTCATCTCCTAATATAAAACCCAATGAATCTACCTGATGGGTTATTTTTTCACCATCATAAATGCAGCTATTAGTACCTGTTCCTAAAATGGCTACAAAACCTTTGTTTTTCCCTAGAACAGAACGGGCTGCAGCTAATAAATCAGACTCTACCTGTATAATACGAGCTTCTTTAAAAACGTTTTTTAATGCTTCGGCAACAATTGGGCTTTTGTCTGCACTACACCCTGCACCATAAAAATAAATTTCTGATACTTCTGATGCGTTTACTTCTTGAGGAAGATTACCAGCTATCGAATTAGTAATATAATCAACACCTACATAATACGGATTATAACCTTCTGTATTAAAGTTAAAAACTTCTTTTTCTCTATTTACTAAACTCCAGCTAGTCTTAGTGGATCCGCTATCAGCAATTAATATCATCTTTTAAATTTAGGATCAGTTAAACAGTAGTAATAACAAGTCAAATATATCATTACTATCTCAAATTTAAAAAAAGAATTGTAAACTTTAAAAAAAAATTAAAAAGATTATTTTAGTTATTGTTTTTACAACTTTTATATAATAGGCTGTTTTTTAATATTCTTTCCGTAATAAATACAATATCATTGCTATTTTTGTCCATTAATTTAATCAAACAGCAAAACTGAGCATGTTCAATACGTCAAAAAAAAATGCTAGGCTTTATTTCGATATCATCCAACAACTCTACTACAACCAAAAGTTGTCTTGTGTTGAACTCAGTACACTTATAAATAAGAGTATTCCTTTAGTTACAAAATCCATCAATTACCTTATAGAACAAGGTTATGTTGAAGAAAGTGGATATGCTCCTTCCAGTGGAGGTCGTCGTCCGTTAGTTTACAGCCTTGTAAAAAACAAACTATATATACTTACAGTTGCGGTAGACCAACTTAATACAAGAATAGCTATTGTTAACCTTGAAAACGAATATGTACATCCTATAGCTGTTTCGTCGTTAAAACTGAAAGACAATCCAACTTCATTAGCTACTTTGGCTAATCTTATACAGGAATATATAGATAATTCGGGTATTGATAAGCAAAAAATCATAGGCATTGGAATAGGTATGCCGGGTTTCGTAAATACAGTAACCGGTGTAAACTATACCTATCTTAGTGAAAAAGAGCAAAACATTCCAAAATATATAAGTAAAAAAACGGGATTACCTGTATTTATAGATAACGACTCTAGTGTAATTGCTCTGTCCGAACTTAAATTTGGTTTGGCAAAACCTATAAAAGATATACTGGTTATTAATTTCAGCTGGGGAATTGGACTCGGGCTAATCATAAATGGTCAAATTTACAGAGGCAACAATGGTTTTGCAGGTGAGTTTAGCCATTTATCCGTTTCAGAAGAAGGTCCTTTGTGTACTTGTGGCAAACAAGGTTGCCTGGAGGCCGAAGCTTCTTTATTAGCTATTGCAGATAACGCCATTAGTGGCCTACAACAAGGCAAAAAAAGTAGTCTCGTTTATAATCCCGAAATTTCAAAAATGACTTTCAGTGAAGAGATTATGTCCGCGGCATTAAAAGGTGATAAATTTGCCATCGAACTACTTTCAGAGGCTGCCTTTAAAGTCGGTAAAGGTATATCTATACTTATTCATATTTTAAATCCAAAAGCGATTGTGATAAGCGGTAAAGCGGTAAAAGTGGGGAAATTACTAATTCCATCTATCCAACAAGCTATGAATCAAAATTGTATTTCAAGGCTGTCGGCAGATACAGATATCCTGATTTCGGAATTAGGTTTTGATTCTGAACTTATTGGCGCAGCTATATTGGTAATGGAAAGCTATAATGCAGCTTCTAAAAAATAAATACAACACTATATAGAAAAGGGACTGTATCAAAAATAAAAACGTTGTCATTTCGATAAGCACAGTGAAGAAAAATCTCTTTTCTAAGTACTTCTGAAAGAGAGCCCTCAACTGCGTTCAGGATGACAAGGTTCTTTTGACACACCCCCTTTTTGTTATACGAACACAATAGCTGATTATACTTTTATATAGATCTTTTTCTTATCTAACACTACTCCTACCAACCATAATATTAGCATATAAGAAATAGCGTAAAACAATGAAGCATTCATTGGCTCAAACATTTTCATAAAAAAGCCATTAAAAACACCTGAATGGATATTTTCTCCATTGATATAAATCAGATGAAAAAGCCTTACCAACATGCCAGACAATGCGTAAATAAATAATGGGTTTTTACCAAATACTTCAAAGAAGTAAGTCCACTTTTTCAATTGCCATACTTCTATTAACAACATCAATACTGCTATCAGTATAAAATCCCACCCAACAGTATACAATACAAAAGAGCTTGTCCAAATGGGTTTATTAATTGGGAAAACGGTATCCAAAACCAAACCTAAAATCAACAAACCAGCACCAATACCTACTAGCTTTTGAACAGTTTTAACATTGTTTCCGTTCTTCTGGATAAAAACTCCGGTAAAATAGCCTAATATTACATTTATAGTTGCCGGAAAAGTACTTAATAGTCCTTCGGGGTCAAATGGAATACCAAATCCTTTGTATAGATTTCTGGCATTCAGAATCAACGCATCTAATTTACCAGAAGCATTCCCCTCTAAAGAATACGGATCTGCACCTGTACCAAAAGCATGCATAATACCCCAATAACCTAATAATATTACTCCGCTTATACCTAAAACTGTTTTAGGTTTAAAATAAAATACCAGTAAACTAGCCATCATATAACAAACGGCTATACGTTGTAATACACCCCAAATTCTAATATCCATGATATTTTTAAATACCAGCACATCATTTTCCCATTTCACAAACGGAAAAATATTAAGGAATAAACCTATGAGGAATATTTTAAGGGTACGACTAAAAACTTTTTTCAAAAACTCCTGTTGGCTTCCTTGTTTAAGCTTAGTCATCCCAAAGCTCATAGCATTTCCTACAACAAATAAAAAGGTAGGAAAAACGAGATCTGTAACTGTAAATCCATGCCATGCAGCATGCTTTAATGGTGGGTAAACATAACTCCAACTACCTGGAGTATTGACTACAATCATTAAGGCTACGGTAAGTCCCCGGAGTACATCCAAAGAAAGATACCGTGTTTTTGAGGTTAAGGTAGTATTTGCTGTCATATTTAGAGTTTATAAGTTTTCAAGACTTAAACTTAATAATTTTTTTAATAAGATTATTTGTTATGTTTAATTTTTTAGTAAGTTTGGTTATAAATTGTATCCGAAAGCATAAATCTACAATAATAGATTGACAAAATGTTAGAAATATTATTGCACTGTGTTCGGACACATAGATAATTTCTCTTATATTTGTTTAAGATAAAATATAAATAACTTGTTAGGTAAAAATATGGTATCCTTTAAAACCACTCGGTTAAATCTTCTTGAAGAAACAAGATTTGAAAAAGTTGCGGTGAGCGTTTACGACGATCAGTTTATAGCTTCTAAAGCCGTTGCAGCTCGTATCGCTGAAATCATCAGAAACAAACAAAAAAGTGGAGAAACAACGGTGTTGGGTCTTGCTACAGGTGCTACTCCTGTAAATGTTTACAAAGAATTAATCCGCTTACACAAAGAAGAGGGGCTTTCTTTTAAAGATGTGGTGACCTTCAACCTGGATGAGTACTATCCAATGAAGCCTGATGCTGAACAAAGCTACGTGACTTTCATGAACGAGAAACTGTTCAACCATATCGATATAGATCCTAAAAACATCAATATCCCTGACGGAACTTTGAAAGAGGAAGATGTTGCTAAGTATTGTATGGAATACGAGGCTAAAATAAACTCTTTGGGTGGTTTGGATTTTCAGATTTTAGGTATTGGTAGAACGGGCCACATCGGTTTTAACGAACCCGGATCTGCACCTAACTCTGGTACACGTATGGTTACTTTAAACGACCTTACCAGAAGAGATGCATCTAAAGATTTTGGAGGTAAAGAAAATGTACCTACCAAAGCTATTACAATGGGTGTTGGCTCTATTTTTAAAGCCAAAGAAATTGTATTGATGGCTTGGAACGAGAAAAAAGCAAGTATTGTTAAGAAAGCTGTAGAAGGTGAAATTTCTTCAGATGTTCCAGCAACATATCTTCAATTATCAAACAATGTTGAGTTTGTATTGGACAAAGAAGCTGCTTCATTATTAACTCGTTTTGATACACCTTGGTTAGTTCAAGATTGCGACTGGACTCCGCAAATGATTAAAAAAGCGGTAGTATGGTTAGCTAAAGAGGTAAAAAAACCTATCTTAAAACTTACAGAAGAAGATTACAACAATAATGGTATGGCGCAACTGGCTACCGAAAAAGGTCCGGTTTACAATATCAATATTGATATTTTCAATAAAATACAACACACTATTACCGGGTGGCCGGGTGGTAAACCCAATGCTGATGATTCTCAAAGACCAGAAAGAGCTAATCCGGCAAAGAAAAACGTGATTGTCTTCTCTCCTCACCCAGATGATGATGTTATCTCTATGGGAGGTACTTTTATTCGTTTAGCAGATCAGGGACATAACGTACATGTTGCCTACCAAACTTCTGGTAATACTGCAGTATGGGACGAAGAGGTGTTGAGGTTTATGGAATTTGCTTCTGATTATGCCAAAGCTTTAGGTTTAGATGCATCTAAATTTGAAAATTTATACCACGATGCTAGAAATATCTTCAGTACAAAAAAACCTAATCAGGTAGATATTGAAGAAGTAAGAACTATTAAAGGCCTTATTCGTAAAGGAGAAGCTATTGCAGGAGCGCGTTTCGCAGGCTTACCTGATGAGAATATCCATTTCCAAAATTTACCATTCTACGATAGGACTAAATTCTCAAAAAACGTATCTTTCGAGGATGATATCAAAGAAACCATGGAATTATTGCGTAAAGTAAAGCCGCATCAGGTTTTTGCTGCCGGTGATTTTGCTGATCCGCATGGTACCCACAAAGTTTGTTTTGATATTATTTATCAGGCTTTGAAAAGAATTAAAGCTGAAGGTGATGAGTGGATTAAAGATTGTTGGTTATGGTTGTACAGAGGTGCATGGCATGAGTTTGAGATTCATGAAATAGAAATGGCTGTTCCTCTATCTCCACAAGAGGTAACCAGAAAACGTTTGGCTATCTTTAAACATCAATCGCAAAAAGATCTTCCTGTATTCCCGGGGGACGATGCAAGGGAATTCTGGGTAAGAGCAGAAGAAAGAACTAGTGAAACGGCAAGAGCCTATGATGCTTTAGGGTTGGCAAACTACGAAGCTATCGAAGCTTTTATAAGATGGGATTTCTAAATTAGAATAAAAGAATCTAAACTTAAACATAACCAATTTATGGAGAATAAAACTTCAAATCAATCAACTGTAGGGCCAATGATTATCATTGGGGCTCTCTTTTTTATCTTTGGTTTTGCAACCTGGTTAAACTCATTACTAATTCCTTATTTAAGAATTGCATGTGAGCTTACAGAAGTACAATCCTATTTTGTAACTTTTGCCTTTTATATTGCTTATTTGGTTATGGCTCCGGTTTCTACCTGGGTTTTAAACAAATATGGCTTTAAAAAAGGGATGTCCATTTCTTTGGGCATAATGGCTATTGGTGCTTTATTGTTTATTCCTGCTGCATTAACCAGAACCTATGTACTTTTCCTTTTAGGTTTATTTGTGATGGGTGGTGGTTTGGCAATTCTACAAACTGCATCTAATCCGTACATTACTATTATTGGCCCTGTAGAAACTGCTGCGCGTCGTATTAGTATTATGGGTATCTGTAACAAATTCGCAGGTGCTGCCGCCCCTATTATTCTGGGCATGTTTTTAAACCTGAGCGAAGCAGATAAAATAAAGCAACAAATGAGCTCTATGTCGCCAGATGAATATTCTGCGGCACTGGATAAAATTGCATTACAGGTTGTTAACCCATATATTGGAATTGTTGTAGTTTTACTCTTATTGTCTGTATGGATCTCCAGAGCTAACCTTCCCGAAGTACAGGGAGATGAAGAAGAAACTGCTGATCATCACAATGTGTCTGAAGACAAAAAAAGTGTATGGAATTTTCCTCATGTAATTTTAGGCTTTGTTACCTTATTTTTATATGTAGGTGTTGAGGTTATTGCAGGAGATACCATTATTGCTTACGGCGTTTCTCAAGGTATTGCCCTTGATGATGCTAAGTTTTTCACCGGCTTAACCATGGTTGCCATGGTTGTAGGATACATTATTGGCATTATTTCTATTCCTAATTATATACAACAACACAATGCATTAAAGCTATGTGCCATATTGGGAATCCTTTTCACTTTTGGTATCGTGTTTACTAATGGAATGACATCTTTGTATTTCGTAGCACTTTTAGGCTTGGCAAACTCATTAATATGGCCGGCAATATGGCCTCTTGCTCTAAAAGGAGTAGGTAAATTTACAAGTGCTGCTTCAGGTCTATTGGTTATGGGTATTGCGGGTGGTGCGGTTATACCTTTGCTTTACGGCCAAATCGCACATCATACAAGTCCGCACATGGCCTACTGGATATGTTTACCTTGCTACCTGTTTATTTTATACTATGCAGGTCCGGGACATAAAATTGGATTAAAGAAATAATATTTTGGCACAGTATTGGTAGATATATAGATATCTTATCTATCTACGAAAAAGAAATAGAGCCCTTAAAATTTTAAGGGCTCTATTTTTTATGCATAGCTGCAAATAAGCCATAATCTACTAATTTTGTCTATATTTATTTTTTAATTAGAATGGCTGCAAAACAATACATAGAAGACAAAACAATAGACAATAATAATTTTGACACCAGGCTATTTATTAATGAATGTCAATTTGAAAACTGTACATTTTTAGCTTGCGATTTTTCATCTGTAAACATTTCAAATGCTACATTTTTAGATTGTCATTTTAAAGATTGTAACCTTAGTCTTTGCAAAACAAGAGATACCGCTTTCAGAAATATAAAATTTACTAACTGTAAAATATTGGGAGTACGTTTTGATGAATGTAACCTATTTGCACTGGAAGTTGGTTTTGAACATTGTATTTTAAATGACTCCTCTTTTTTTCAGTTGAAACTAAAAAAGACAGAATTTAAAAATTGCCAGTTAAAAGGTGTAGATTTTGTTCAATCAGATCTTACTTCTTCCCTATTCTTAAATTGTGATTTAGATTCGGCTGTATTTGATAATACCATCTTAGAAAAAGCGGATTTAAGCTCATCTATCAATTATGCTATCGACCCGGATAAAAATAGTATTAAACAAGCTAAGTTTTCATTACATGGCTTGCCTGGGTTACTTCATAAGTATCAAATAAAAATTGTACAATAAGGATGAAAAAGATAGACCAGCCTAAAATAATAATAGCTAGAAATGGTAAAGACAAAGTTATTGGACTATTATGTCTGCTATTAGTATTATTTATGTGGATCATCATCTTAGTCAATTTAAAGACCATTCCTGATAACGTACCTGTTCATTATAATTATCAAGGGAAAGCAGATTTATACAGTTCAAAAAATGCTGTATTTTTAATTCCTGTCTTAGGTACCCTATTGTATGTTGGGATTTCTATATTAAACCATTTTCCTCACAAATTCAACTACCCCGTAAAAATAACTAAGGAAAATGCAAAAACACAATACACTATAGCTGTTCGTATGCTTAGTTATGTTAAACTCATATTATTGACTCTTTTCGCTGTTATAGCTTATAAAACGACCTTACTGACCACAGAAAGTGGGCATCAAACTGACAGTATCGGTAGATGGTTTCTTCCCGTTGTATTGTTAATTTTAGCTTTTGTAGTAGGTATATTTGTGATGAAATCTAAGAAAATCCTGTCTGCAAACAACTAATTAATCTCTAAACCAACCTTTTTTAATAAAATAAATGATTTGTAAAACAGTAATCACAATCATCAATACCCAAACAAAAAAATAACCATTTTCCCAATATAATTCGGGCATATTATTTTTCATAATCTTACCAGAGACGGGATCCTCAACCGCAAAATTCATCCCATACACTCCGGCAATAAAAGTAAGTGGGATAAAAATAGCTGAAATAACAGTCAGGATTTTCATAACCTCATTCATTCTGTTATTTATCATAGACAAATAGATATCCATCATTGTCGTAGAAGTCTCCCTATAAGTTTCCAGTAAATCAATAATCTGAACATTATGGTCTGCAACATCCCTTAAAAACACTTTTACATCCGGATGGATAAATATCGAACTGCTTTTATACAAATCGTTTAATTTATCCCGTTCGGGCCATGCTATTCTACGCATAGTCAGCATTATCTTTTTAACACCCTGTATCCGATACATAATAGACTTCTGTGGCTTATCATATAAAATACCTTCTATTATTTCCAACTCGTCCCCCAACCTGTTAATAAGGTTAAAATTATGGTCTGTTGCCACATCCATAATGGCATATAAAAGGTAAGAAGGTCCTAAAGTTCTTATATTACCCAATTTTTTATGAACAAGTCTTTGTCTTATAGGGTTTAAAATGTCTTCATAATCTTCCTGAAAAGTAATCAGAAAGTTGTGATTGACTATTAACGAAAGCTGCTCATTCTTCAGGTTTATATTTTCGTCCAGTTCCAAGACTCTGGAAACCACAAAAATACAATTACTAAACTCCTCATATTTCGGTCTCTGGTGGTTATTAACAATATCTTCCATCACCAAAGCATTGATATTGAATTTTTGCTGAACGCTATTTAATACCTCCTGACTACCTAGCCCCTGTATATCTAACCAATAAAATTTTTCAGGATGAGAATTAACAAAGGCAAGTGCTTTTTCTATGGAACTAGTTTCTAGTTCAGCAATATTTTCCTCGTCATAGGCATAGATACGCAGTTTTGAGGGTAATGCATTATCCAATACTACAAATGTTCCCGGACTTTCTCCTGGTATCCTTTTTTTACGCTTACGTAAATTTTTATAGGTGGGAACATTTGCTTTCTTCATATCTATAAATGCTTTAATGCTTGCGGACCTTGATTAAATAACAAATCTATGATGCTTAAGTTAGGAAGAAATCCGTATTTATCTTCAAAAACCTGATAATATGGCTTGGCTATGTAACCGTTTTCCTTTTTGGGATGAATATTTTCTCTGAAATCTAAACTGTAATCCGTTTTATACGATTCTGTATACTTGATGTTTACCTTAAGCTTTAGTTGCTTAAAAAGTATTTCTAAAAGCTCCTGATTAAAGTCGAATAGGAAGGTATGGCGCTTTTCATAAAAAGGAGCATAATCGTCCTCGTAAAACTCAAAATATGCCGAGCTACGGTAAGAAGTTTGCATACTTAGCCAATGCAATCTTTGCCAATCTTCCTCATAACTTATCTTTACATCCTTCACCTTTGTATGTGCCTTTGCTCCTTTTACCACAGGTATAATCAAATTAAGCTTCCCATTTGGCCCGTAAATGCTGGTTCTGTTTCTAAAAGTCTGTTTTGGGAAATGTTCATTTTTTTCTATCCACACCCTTTCTCCCTTATTATCAACCAATTGTTTAAAAAACTCTGTCGGCGGTAAGTAAAACAAAGGAAATATTACATCATTTTCCATTTCTATTTTTTTATGTTTGCATTAAACAAGCGAAAATAATGATAAATAAGTGGCTTTCTAATGCTGCAGCATTTTTTTTATACCTTATTTCTTTATTACCGTTAAGCGTATTGTATCTCTTTTCGGATGCCGCCTATTTTTTAGTTTTCCATGTATTTAAATACCGCAGACATGTAGTGTTTTTAAATATTAAAAATTCTTTTCCGGATAAATCTGAAGAAGAACTTAGAGCTGTTGAAAAGAAATTTTATCAATACCTAACCGATTTGGTATTTGAAACAATTAAAATGTTATCAGCATCACCCAAATACATCTATAAACGATTTAAATTTATAAACCTTGAATTATTCAGAGAATTTGAGCAAAAAAACCAAAACTTTTTGGTAGCTGTAGGCCATTATGGCAATTGGGAATGGTGTGCTATTGTTACAGGTATGATTACCACAGCAAAACCATTAATAATCTATAAATCGTTACAAAACAAAACATTTGATGCCATTTTCAAAAAAACCAGAGAAAAATCGGGATCTGAAATGGTTGAAATGGCTAATACCTACAGAAAAATAGTTGCCTACAAAAACGAGCTAAATTTCACTGTTTTTGCAGGAGACCAACGCCCAACAGCCCGCGGTTCTTATGTGTGGATGCCATTTCTAAATCAACCTACACCTGTTTTTACAGGAATAGAAAAAATAGCTAAATCGACCAATTATCCGGTTGTTTATTGTGATGTATCGGTACCCAAAAGAGGTTATTACCAAGCAGAATTTCGTTTAATAACCGATAATCCACAAGCTACCGAAGATTTAGAGATTACAAATAGTTATATTCGCTTACTAGAAGAAAAAATCACTCAAACACCGGAATACTGGTTGTGGTCTCATAAAAGATGGAAAATTAAACCAGGAGAAATATAAATGAATCATCTTCCAAAAGTCTCTGTAGTTATATTAAATTGGAACGGTAAACAGCACCTCGAAACATTTCTGCCATCTGTTTACAATAGCCAGTACGAGAATTTGGAAATAGTTGTAGGAGATAACGCTTCTACAGATGATTCCATTGCTTTTGTAAAAACCAATTTCCCTTGTATCAAAATTATTCAAAACTCAGAAAACCTGGGTTTTGCCGGTGGTTACAATGAAATATTGAAACAGGTAGATGCAGACTATTTCATTTTATTAAACTCTGATGTAGAAGTAACGCCATATTGGATAACTCCCGTCATTAATATGATGGAAAGTGATAAAAACATAGCCATTGCACAACCAAAAGTAAAGTCTTACTTCTGCAGAGATCAATTCGAATATGCAGGTGCAGCCGGCGGATTTATAGATAAATATGGCTATCCATTTTGTAGGGGACGTATATTTGATACCTTAGAAAAAGACAAAGGTCAGTATAACGATACCAAAGAAATTTTTTGGGCAAGTGGTTGTGCCTTATTTATTAAAAGTGCGGCCTGGAAAAGACTAGGAGGATTTGATGCTGATTTTTTTGCGCACATGGAAGAAATAGACCTATGTTGGCGGGCTAAAAACCTGGGATATAAAGTAATGTACTGCGGTAAATCTGAAGTTTACCATGTTGGTGGCGGTACCTTAGATATAGAAAGTCCTTACAAAACCTATCTTAACTTTAGAAATAATTGTTACCTGCTAAAAAAGAACATAAAACCTTCAAGATCTTCATTTTTAATTCCATTAAGATTTTGTCTTGACTTTTTAGCACTCTTACGTTTTGCTTTTCAAAGGAAATTCAAAAATGCTGCTGCCATTTCCAGAGCTCACCGAGCCATATGCGTTGCATTATTTTCGGGCAAAATCAAGTATAATAAAGATGTTATCAGTACTCCTAATAAAACTGGTTTGTACAAAAAAAGTATAGTCTGGGACTATTTCATTTCGGGTAAAAAACATTTCAACGATCTGGATATCTAAAAGTATATTATCTACATGCATGAATATTTAAAGAAATCGGACATTGCTATTATGGCATGTGCCACGGGGCTTATTGTGGCTAATTTATATTACTGCCAGCCTTTAATACACCTTATTGGAGAAGATTTTGGAATTGAAGAAAGTATTGCCGGCAGAACCATTTACCTTACACAGTTGGGATACGCCCTTGGTTTGTTGTTTTTAGTCCCTCTAGGCGACAAATACGAGCGTAAGAAACAAATTAGCATTGTTACTTTTACCTCTTGTATATTCCTTATTATTGCAGCTGTAAGCAAAAACTTTTTAATCCTACAGATTGCTTGCTTTGGTATAGGTTTTAGTTCTATCACCCCTCAATTAATCTTACCAATGGTTGCTAACCTTTCAAAACCAGAAGAGCGGGGAAAATTAGTTGGAATAGTAATGAGCGGTTTGTTGGTAGGCATACTTTTATCCAGAACTTTAAGTGGTTTTATTGGTGAATACCTGGGGTGGCGCAGCATGTTTTGGATAGCGAGTGCTATCTGTTTTGTACTTACATTTATCATGTACTTAAAATTGCCTAAAAGTGAAGCCAGTTACCGGGGCAGTTACTTTGATTTATTAAAATCACTGAAAGAGTTAACAGCCAAATATTCCATTCTAAGAGAAGCGTCTTTTCTTAATTTTATTGTTTTTAGTGTTTTTGGAACTTTCTGGACCACAATGGTTTTATTTTTAGGATCAGATATTTATCAATACAAAAGTGACCAGATAGGCTTATTTGGTTTAGTAGGAGCCACAGGAGCACTCCTTGCCCCTATTGTAGGAAAACTAAGCGATAAAACAGACTCCAGAGCTGTAGTGGGCTACGGACTGATTATTCTATTAATCAGTCAGGTTACTTTCTATTTATTCGGGAACAACCTATACCTATTTATACTGGGCATCATCATTCTTGAACTAGGGCACCAATCTGTACATGTAAGCAATCAAACCAGAATTTACGCATTGGATGCATACTCCAGAAATCGTTTAAACACAGTTTTTATGACAGCCAGTTTTATTGGTACCGCCGGCGGTTCTGCACTTGGAATTTATTTATGGACTTTAGGTGGATGGAAGTTTGCATGCATGGGTACCATTGTAATTTTAGTATTAGCACTTATTTTTTATAAGCTAAACACTAAAAATATAGATAAAATAAAAAAAGGCGAACACACTTTTTAAATATGCTCGCCTTTCTAATAATATCAGAAAACTTTCTAGAAAGAATAACCTACTGAAATAGAGAAAACATGGTTTTATAAAAACACTTGAACTGCCAGTTCATAAGACTTTAACCCAAACCCTGCAATTACTCCTTTACAGTTGCTGGCAATCATACTATGATGTCTAAAAGTTTCCCTTGCATGTACATTGGAAATATGTACCTCAACAACAGGAGTTGTTACTGCAGCAATTGCATCAGCAATAGCTATAGAAGTATGCGTATAAGCTCCTGCATTTAATATAATAGCATCGAAATCAAAACCCACTTCATGAATCTTATCAATCAACTCGCCTTCTATATTACTTTGGTAATAATGAAAGTTAACCGATGGATACTTAGTCTTCAATATTTCTAAAAAACTATCAAAACCTTCGCTTCCGTAAATCCCGGGTTCACGTTTGCCAAGTAAATTTAAATTTGGTCCGTTGATTATTTGTATATTCATCACCTCAAACTTATTACAAATATTTCAAAAGTTAAAGTGTGAATTGGTCAAGGGAAAGAAAAGGATTTGAAGCCTATTTAAAATTAGAACGTTCGCTATCAAAACATTCTATTCAGGCTTATTTAGCTGACGTAGACAAACTAGCACAATTTTTGGAAATATCATCTCCAAATAAACCTTTAACCCTGGTTAACACACAAGATATACGCGATTTTTTGAAATGGATAAACGAGTTTGGATTGGTAGCATCCACACAAAGCAGGATTATCAGTGGTATCAAAGCATTTTATAAATACCTTATTTTAGAAGATATTATCATTAAAGATCCCGCAGAATTAATAGAAACTCCCAGAATACGCAGAAAGCTACCCGAAGTACTATCTATAGAAGAAGTAAATAAACTTTTAGATGGATTTGATTTATCTAAACCAGAAAACATACGAAATAAAGCTATGCTTGAAATAATGTACAGTTCTGGATTAAGGGTTAGTGAATTAACAGATTTAAAATTATCTGATTTGTATCCCGAACTGGAATTTATAAAAGTCAAAGGAAAAGGGAATAAAGAACGATTGGTTCCGGTAGGCTCCTCTGCATTAAAACATCTGAACATTTATTTAGATACCATACGTAACCATATCAATATTCAGAAAGGCCACGAAGATTTTATTTTTTTAAACAAACGCGGTGCTAAGCTGTCAAGGGTAATGATTTTTATGATTATTAAAGATTTAGCTATTTCCGTAGGTATACATAAAAACATCAGTCCGCATACATTCAGACATTCTTTTGCTACGCATTTGATAGAGGGCGGTGCAGACTTAAGGGCTATACAGGAAATGCTGGGACATGAAAGCATTACCACTACAGAAATATACACCCATTTAGACCGGGATTTCCTCAAGCAAACTATTACTCAATTTCACCCACGGAGTTGAGCCTCAATAAACCTAAAATTATCATTAAGATCTTTTATCAAAACAGCTTCAAAACCTTTATTTTCCAACATATCCTTAGTTTCTGATGACAGATTTTGGTTAATCTCAAAAAACAAAACCCCTTTCTCCTTTAGATTAGAAAGAGCAAAATCACTTATTTTCTCGTAAAAAATTAAAGCTCTGTCATTTTCCACAAATAAAGCTCTATGCGGTTCAAAAGCCAGTACATTTTGATGCATATTTTCTTTCTCATCCATCTTAATATATGGAGGATTACTCACTATCACATCAAACTTTGGGTAGTGTGTACTATTTAATGATAACGCATCTGCCTTTATAAACTCAATCTCCACCTCATTATCATCAGCATTTTCCTTCGCTATCAACAAAGCTTCTTCAGAAATATCCATTGCAGTTACCTCTGCGGTATCTAAATTTTTCTTCAGTGCAATTGCAATACAGCCACTTCCTGTCCCAATATCTATCACCTTTAGTTTACTGTTACCCAAATATTTTTGTACAATATGGTAAACTAATTCTTCAGTTTCGGGACGAGGAATCAGCACATGCTCATTTACCTTAAATTCTAAATGATAAAAATGAGCTTTTCCTAACACATACTGTACCGGCATACCTGTTTCCAGTTTAATTAACTGGCTATAAAGTATCTCTGCATCCTCATCAGAAAACTCTCTGACAGATAACATATTTGCCGTACTCAGATCATCTATCAGCAATTTCAAGATCGCTGTTATTTCACTTTCGTCATACAAAAACTGTAATCTGGATAAAAAATCGTTTTTAATGGCAGACAATTGTTTCATCATCAAAATCTAATAAATCGCTAAAGTAATTATTTTAATAAATACAATAAGGGCAAATAGTTAAATTTGGCTTGTGCTAGCCGAAGATATATATATGAAAAGGGCTGTCGATCTCGCTTTATTGGGAATTGGCAGCGTAAGTCCGAACCCTATGGTTGGAAGTGTTATTGTTTTTGACAATAAAATAATTGGAGAAGGGTACCACCAAAAATATGGAGAAGCCCATGCCGAAGTTAATGCTATTCAATCTGTATTAGAAAACCATAAAAATGGAAGCGAATTATTGCGTAAATCGACTCTATATGTTACGTTAGAACCCTGCTCCCATCATGGAAAAACGCCTCCATGTTCCGATCTTATTATCCGGCATAAAATCCCAAAAGTAGTAATAGGTAGTGTTGACCCCTTTGAGTCCGTAAACGGGAAAGGAATAGAAAAACTAAAAAATGCAGGCATAGAGGTTATAAGTGGAGTATTGGAAAAAGAATGTCAGGAATTAAACAAGCGTTTTTTTACAAGGGTTAAACACCAACGACCTTATGTAATTTTAAAGTGGGCACAAACTAAAAATCATTTTTTTGCACCTGTAAACAATCAGCAGCTTTGGATTACAGGTAAAGAGGCTAAATTATTAGTACATCAATGGAGAACAGAAGAAGATTGTGTGCTTGTTGGTAAAAACACCGCCTTAGCAGATAATCCGCAACTTAATGTAAGATTAGTTAAAGGAAGAAACCCCAAAAGAGCAGTTATAGACCGTAATCTTGATTTACCTCAGAACCTGCATTTATTTGATAATAGTACGGAGACATTTGTTTTCAATAAATTTAAAACAGCTATAGAGCACAACACAAAATACATAGCTATTGAAGATTTCGACTATTTCTTACCACAATACATTTTATTACAATTGCATTTACAAGACATCCAGTCGGTAATTATAGAGGGCGGAGCAAAAACATTGGCTATGTTTATAGATAATAATTTGTGGGACGAAGCCAGAGTGTTTACTTCTTCAAATGAGTGGGAAAACGGTATACCTGCACCCAAAATAGATGGTAAAACCATCAGTACACAAAATCTGGGTAACGATACTTTACACATTTTAAAAAACATTAACTCTTTATGATTTATCTGATTATAGCTATTATCCTTAGTGTTACTGTAAGTGTTAACCTTAAACTTTTAAGAAGATATTATACAGATTCTTATCAGGCTATTGTCTTCAATTACCCATCGGCATTAGCGTTATCTTATTTCTTTTTCAGACCTAATTTACAAGCAATACCCGCAACCAATCAATGGACTTTGTTTTTTGTAACAGCGTTAATGATGCTTTCTATTTTCTATTTTATAAGTAAAAGTATACAAACATCTGGCATTGTTATTACCGCTATCAGTCAAAGACTTTCGTTAATTATTCCGGTTATAGCCGCTTTTCTTCTGTTCGATGAAACATTCACCTTATTAAAATTTATTGGTCTTATTATTGGATTTCTAGCAATTTACTTTTCTGTACCAAGCGGAAAATTCGGCAGTAAAAACATTAATTTTTGGTATCCCGTTATCGTTTTTTCAGGAACCGGTATTCTGGATATTTTTTTCAACCATATTACCAAATTTTCCAATCTCAGCTTTACAGATTGCTTGTTTTATATATTTTCAATCGCTGCTATATTAGGATTTTTAAGTTTGATTTATCTAAAAATCACCAACAGACTGGGTTTTCAATGGAGAGCCGTATTTGCAGGACTTTTACTCGGAGTGTTTAATTTCGGATCTATTTATTTTTACATCAAAGCATTAAAAATAGAACACGACAAACCTTCTGTTGTTTTCTCGGCTATGGATATAGGAGTAATTGCATTAGGCTCCGTTGTTGGTTTTATGCTGTTTAAAGAAAAACTGAGTAAAATAAATAAAGTGGGGCTGTTTTTAGCCATTATAGCTATTTGTATTCTTACATTTGCCTGATGTTATTTGAAGATACTTATAAAACTATCCAACGTAATTCTGAAGGTATTTTTAGAGACAAAGGCAGTAAATTTATTGCCTATGCTTATCCGTTTACGGATGAAAACACACTGAAAGACATCATCACAGAGGTTAAAAAGGAACATCCCAAAGCCAGACACCATTGTTACGCCTGGCGTTTAACTACAGACCGAAGTGTATTCAGGATAAACGACGATGGTGAACCATCGGGAACCGCTGGTCGTCCTATTCTTAACACCTTATTGTCACATGACGTAACCAATATATTAGTTGTTGTGGTAAGATACTTTGGTGGTACATTATTAGGCGTTCCCGGTTTAATTAATGCCTATAAAACAGCTACGGAAGAAGCATTGACACATGCAGAAATTATAGAAAAAACCGTAAACGATATATACAGGCTCTCTTTTGATTATTTACAGATGAATGATGTTATGAAAGTAATTAAAGAAGAGGAACTAATACCCGAAAACCAGCTTTTTGATTTACAATGCAGCTTAGATATTTCAGTAAGAAAATCGGAGCTGGATAAAGTAATCGGAAAAATTGAAAAAATAGATGGTGTAAAAGCCAAATACCTAAAAACCATTTAACGCAAAACAATGAGCAAAATAGCCGAATCCGATTTAATAATTAATCCAGACGGAAGCGTTTACCATTTAAATTTATTACCAGAAGATATTGCCGATACCATTATTACAGTTGGAGATCCTGAGCGTGTTGCAGAAGTAAGTAAACATTTTGATAACGTTGAGGTCAGAAAATCTAAAAGAGAATTTGTTACACATACTGGTTATCTGAACAGCAAAAGAATTAGCGTAGTTTCTACAGGTATAGGAACAGATAATATTGACATTGTACTCAATGAGCTGGATGCGCTTGTAAATATTGATTTTGAAAACCGTATAGTAAAGGATGAAATTAAGCAGCTCGAGATCATCAGGCTGGGCACCTCAGGAACTATTAGAGAAGATATTCCTACCGGATCTATTCTTGCCTCTACACACGGACTGGGGCTAGATTCCTTAATGAATTTCTACAATAGAAAGCTAACAGGCGATGAGCTTTTATTAGAAAACAACTTAAACTGTTACTTTGAGCATGATGATCTTGTCCCTTATATTACAGCCGCTAATGGCAAGTTACTGGATAAAATAAGTGCGGGTTTTGAGAGAGGAATTACAGTTACTGCTCCAGGATTTTATGCCCCACAAGGAAGAAATGTAAGAGCCAAAGGCAGCCTTCCAAACTTAATAGATAAATTAAGCAAATATAGCTTCGAAGGACACATTATTACTAACCTTGAAATGGAAACAGCGGGAATATACGCCCTGGCAAATGTTTTTGGACATAAAGCGGTATCCATTAATGCAATTGTAGCTAACAGGCTAAAATTTGAGTTTGCAAAGGATCCGGATGCAGTCATTCAAAAGATGATAACTAGCGTTTTAGAAAGGCTGTAAATACAAGGAATAATTATTGATCAACTTTAATTATAAAGAGATATTCCTTCTTGTTTGATGGATTAAAATTTATCCTTAAATTGATTTATAGCTCCTTTATATATTGAAGAAAAAGCTCCAAAGCTTCTTTTTTAGAATCGTTGAGCACAAAATCCAGATCGGAATATAAATAATTTCTCAGATCAAAGTTGGCATACTGAGGTAGTATTTTCAATACCTCTTCCCTACTGTCCAAACCTAACTTTAAAGCTGCGTTCAACTCTTCTACAAACTCTTCCGAGAGTTTTTTATTACTTACCCAGGCTGCAAAAACGAAAGGTAAGCCGGTAAATTTATACCACTCTTCTGCCAGATCGTAAACATAAGGGTAGTCATTTTTTTTGCCAAAAGTTCTGTCTCCAATTTGTACAAAAGCTGTTTTAGAATCAGTAGACTGTCCATAATCATCAGCCTCCAGTATCTTTATAGGGTTAACCTTCCAGAAATTCTTCAATAATACCAGTGCTAAATTATTTGAAGAGCGGGACTGAGGGTCTAATTGAATATAATCTGCTTCTTCTATAGGGCAATTACTGAAAATAAAAACAGAATTTACCTTACCGGAAGCGCCAATACAATAATCTGATAGAATATGATATTCTTTTAGTTTTAGAATTGCGGCAACAGGCACCAAACCGATATCAACTTTATCTTCTATCAACTTTTGCGCACATAAAGCCGGATAATCTATTGTTAAATCTATCTGATTTTTAAACTGAGAATGTTCTAAACCAAAAAGGAATGGTTTGGTATTAGTATAACTAACCGCCGAAATGCGAATCATAAACAACAACGAAAGAAAATAAGCAGCTAATAATTATTTTTTAAGGTTTTCCAGATGCTCTAAACTATTAAAAGTATCAATTTCAAACTTTCCGTCAGCATATTCTAAAATATATAAAGATGTATTTTGATGCGGAAAATGATCCATATCACTTAAAGGCCTTCCGGTTAATTGCGAAAGTAATAACCGCATTGCTCTCCCATGCATACAAATCAAAATTGTTTGCTCGTTAGATTTAGATACAATATAGTCCATGGCTTCTTTTTGTCTCGCACAAACTTCGTTAGGACTTTCTCCACCATCGGGTTTTTCATCATACTCCCCATTATTCCACGCGTCAATCAAATGCTTAAATTCAGCCCTAACTTCAGTAGAAATAATTTTCCCTTCCTGTTTACCCCACGCCATCTCATCCAAACCAGATAATTGCTCCCATGGTAATCCGGCATCAATAAATTTTTGGGTAGTTTGGTGTGTTCTCTTTAATGTAGAAGTATATAATTTATCAAAAGGTACATCTTTATACATCTCGTAAAAAGCGATACCCTGTGCTTTTCCAGTTTCATTTAAATCTGCATTAATCCCTCTTCCCTGTACAACTCCTGCTTTGTTATAATCGGTTTCTCCGTGACGTATAATATAAATTTTCTTTGCTACTGAATCGCTCATTATTAATTAATTACTGGTAAATTATAAAACTTAGGCTTCTCGTCTTCTTCAAAAACAAAATCTGTATAATCATTTATTACATTATACAAAGTATCTCTTTCTATAGGTTTTCTTCCAACTTCTTTAATCAATTTCACTAGTTCTTTGGTACTCATAGCTGGATTTTGCTCTTCGGCACCCGCCATCGAATATATTTTTGTGGTATCATCCAGTGTACCATCTATATCATCAACACCAAAGTTTAAAGAAAGTTGTGCCGTATTCCTGCTAATCATGGCCCAATATGCTTTGATATGGTCAAAGTTATCCAGATATATACGGGCAACTGCATAATTTCTTAAGTCTTCTATCACACTCACTTCCGGAACATCAGACATTTGATTTTCCTTATTTCTAAACTTCAATGGAATAAATGTCTGGAAACCAAAGGTTTTATCTTGTAGCAATCTCAATCTTTCCATGTGGTCTACCCTATGCCTAAACTCTTCAATATGTCCGTATAACATAGTAGCATTGGTACGCATTCCCAGCTTGTGCGCTTGTTCATGTATATCCAGCCATTGTTCTGCCGTACATTTATCATGTGCAATCTTTTCTCTTACCTCCGGGTGGAATATTTCTGCCCCACCACCTGGCATAGAATCCAATCCACATTCCTGTAAAAACTTAAGCCCATCATAATGAGAAAGTTTCGCTTTCTTAAAAATATAATAGTATTCTACAGGAGTTAGTCCTTTAATATGTAAATCTGGTCGGTGAGCTTTACATTTTCTAAAAAAATCCGCATAAAAATCCAGATTCTGTTTAGGTACCACACCTCCCGTAATATGTACTTCGGTAACAGGTTCATCGTCATATTTCTTAACAATCTCCATCATCCCGTCTACATCCATTTCCCATCCCTGCTCACGTTCTTTAATCAGTCTTGAATAAGAACAAAACTTACAATCGTACACACATACATTGGTAGGTTCTATATGGAAATTTCTATTAAAATAAGTTAAATCTCCATGTTTTTTATTTCGGATGTAATTTGCAAGAACTCCCAGATAAGATAAACTGCCATGTTCGTACAAATAAACTCCCTCATCAAAATTTATTCTTTGATTATTTTTTACTTTTTGCGCAATGCTTTTTAGATTTGGATCTAAAGTAGTATCTGTAAGAATTATTTCAATTTGATTGTTGAAATTCATCGGACGTTTTTTTTCAAAAATAGTAATTAAAGCCCGGTATTTGGTTACTTAATTGTAAAAGATAGGCTGCTTTAACGTAACATCCCTTACTATAAACAATTATATCATGAAATTTGAAACCATCTCTATCCACGAGGGTAACAAAAAAGACGAAGACAGTAAAGCTGTTGTTCAACCCATCGTACTTTCTACCACTTTTGAACGAGCCGAAGACGGCGGTTACCCATCTGGCTATATGTACATCAGAAAGGATAACCCCAACAGAAAGTCGTTAGAAAATGTAATGGCAAAATTAGAAGGAGGCAAAGTTTCCTGTGCATTTGCTACCGGAAATACCGCTGCCATGTCTGTTTTTCAATGTTTACCCGCAGGAAGCCATATAATATGCCCTGATGATATGTATTACGGCATACGTAGTCAATTAAAAACTCTTTTTAAAGATATACTTGAAGTTGATTTCATAGATCTTTCTGATTTGGATCTGCTACAGAAAACAATCAAAAAAAACACCCGATTAATTTGGGTAGAAAGCCCTTCTAATCCCTTATTAAAATTAGTTGACATCAAAAAATTAGCCGCTATTTCCAAAAATAATGAAATCAAACTAGCTGTTGACAATACCTTTGCTACACCTTACGGACAGCTCCCTATTAGTCTGGGTGCCGATATTGTAATGCATTCTACAACTAAATTTTTAAACGGGCATGGAGATGTTTGTGGTGGTATTATTATTTTAAAGGAAGAGGATGATTTTTACGAACAATTAAAAACCGTACAGGTTGTAGGTGGTGCCGTTCCTTCCCCATTCGATTGCTATCTGGTAACTCGCGGTATAAAAACATTGGCTTATAGAATGAAAGGTCATGCAGAAAACGCTATGAAACTGGCTGGTTTTCTGGAAGCCCACCCTGCTGTAGAGTCTGTTTATTATCCTGGATTGCCTTCTCATCCGCAGCATCAATTAGCTAAAGAACAAATGAACTCTTTTGGAGGGATGTTATCTTTTTGTCTCAAAAACGGAGAATCTGCTGCTCATAAATTTGTAAATGGAGTTAAAGTATTTACTCAAGCTACAAGTCTGGGAGGCGTAGAAAGTTTGGTAGAACACCGCTATTCCACTGAAGGACCAGATTCTACAACACCTAAAAACCTGGTCAGAATTTCTGTTGGATTAGAAAATATTGAAGATTTAATAAATGATATCAACTTGAACCTTTAAGTTTTTTCGATTTTCATCTAAAATAAAAAAACAAAAACCCAATAATTCCAAATAAAATTTGGTTAATTGTATTTTATTTCCTTATATTTGCAGCAACATTGGTTGAAATACCAAGATCAATTCCTAGAAAAGGTCTTGATTTATAAAGAAGTGGTAAGAGAACAGGCTCTAAGACCCACTGGCAACCTCCCTTAAAAAAGGAAAAGGTGCCAAATCCTGACCCGAGAGGGAAATATAAATTTTAAAAGACATGAAAAAAGCTACTACATTAGAAAATTTCAAAAAACTACAACAAGGGAAATCCCAACATATAAATATTGGTAATTACATTTCTGATTACTGTATATGTTGTTGTATGTGTATGTGCTAATTTTCCCATTTTGCACTACCCTATCACTTTACTATTTTAGCCAACGGTTTAGTGAATCTCTTAAAATTTTTTAAATCAAAATTTATTTATAATAACTTAAAAATCCATAAAAAATGTCAACTCAAAATTTAAAATTCGAAACTTTACAAGTTCATGCGGGACAAGAAGTAGATCCTACAACAGGTTCAAGAGCTGTTCCTTTATATCAAACAACATCATACGTGTTTAAAAACAACGAACACGGAGCCAATCTTTTTGCTTTAAAAGAATTCGGTAATATATATACCCGCATCATGAACCCTACAACTGATGTATTTGAAAAAAGGGTTGCTGCTTTAGAAGGTGGTGTTGGTGCCTTAGCTACATCTTCTGGTCAGGCTGCACAATTTCTTGCCATCACCAACATTCTTCAGGCAGGTGATAATTTCGTAACCACAGGTCGTTTATACGGAGGTACTTATAACCAATTTAAAGTACAATTCAAACGTTTAGGCATAGAAGCCAGGTTTGCTAAAAATGATAATCCGCAATCTTACGAAGAATTAATTGACGAAAATACAAAAGCTTTATATGTTGAAACCATTGGAAACCCGGAATTAAACATTCCTGATTTTGATGCTATTGCTGCTGTATCCAAAAAACACGATATACCTTTTATAGTAGATAATACATTTGGTGCTGGTGGTTACCTTTTCAGACCTATAGACCACGGTGCAAATATTGTAGTTGAAGCTGCAACAAAATGGATAGGCGGTCATGGTACCAGTATTGGTGGGGTAATTGTAGACGCTGGAAACTATAACTGGGGTAACGGAAAATTCCCTCAATTTTCTGAACCTTCAGAAGGTTACCATGGCTTGGTTTTCTCTGATGTTTTTGGTGTTAATGGTCCTTTTGGAAATATCCAGTTTATTATAAGAGCAAGAGTAGAAGGTCTTAGAGATTACGGTTGCTCTCAATCTCCTTTCAACTCTTTCTTATTAATACAAGGTTTAGAAACTCTTTCTTTAAGAGTTCAAAGACACGTAGATAACACTTTGGCATTAGCTAAATGGTTAGAGTCACATCCAAAAGTAAAATCTGTAAATTACCCTGGATTGGAATCTTCTCCATACCATACACTGGCTAAAAAATATCTGAAAAACGGATTTGGTGGTGTATTATCTTTTGAAGTAATTGGCGATAAAGAAAATGCAACTAAAGTAATTAACTCGCTAAAATTAACCAGTAACCTGGCCAATGTTGGTGATGCTAAAACTTTAATCATTCAACCTTCTGCAACTACGCACCAGCAATTAAGTGAAGAAGCACAAATAGCTGCAGGTGTACAACCGGCTGCTTTAAGGGTTTCTGTTGGAATTGAGCATATTGACGATATCAAAGCTGATTTTGAACAAGCTTTGGCTGCTATCTAAAACTAAATTTTCTATATAAAAAAGGAAGGTCTTTGAAAAAAGTCACCATTATCCATATTCCGAAAGTTTTCGGAATATGGATATCCTTCTAAAGATACTGTTTACTTATAAATCGGCATTTTTAGATTTTTTAGCTACTTTTTCTCTTCTATACTTTTGAAAACGCATTTTTTGGACGATGAATTTTAAGACATATCAACATAAAGGAGTATTTGAACTGGAGAATGGGAAAGGTATCGCCGACCTTGAAATAGCATACCACACTTACGGGGAGTTAAATAAAGAAAAAAACAACGTTGTTTGGGTATGTCATGCGCTTACTGCCAACTCAGATGTTTTTGATTGGTGGAAAGGACTTTTTGGACAAACAGATTTTTTCAATCCCAAAGATTTTTTTATAGTTTGTGCCAATATTATTGGCTCTCCTTACGGCAGCAGCAATCCGCTAAGCATTAGCAAAAATACCGATCTGCCTTACTTTTTAGTATTTCCTCAGTTTTCTATAAGAGATATGGTAAATGCACATCAAATTTTAGCCCAGCAACTGGGTATTCATAATATAGATATCTTGATTGGCGGTTCGTTAGGTGGACAACAAGCTCTGGAATGGGCAGTTATGGAACCTCAGAAGATAAAAAACCTGATTGTTATGGCTACCAATGCGGTTCATTCTCCGTGGGGAATAGCTTTTAACGAATCGCAAAGATTAGCCATTGAAACCGATCCCTCCTTTTTCTCTAATCAAATTAATGGTGGGCTTAAAGGACTTAAAACAGCCAGAAGCATAGCTCTTCTTTCTTATAGAACGGCATCCAGCTATAACAAAACACAATCTGAACAAGATTTAAATAAAGTAGATAATTTCAGAGCATCTTCCTATCAAAATTATCAAGGCGATAAACTAGTTAAAAGATTTAATGCTTACAGCTATTATTATCTTACCAAAGCCATGGACAGTCATAATTTGGGCCGAAATCGGGATAGCATAACAGATGCATTAAATACAATAAAAGCGAATACTTTAGTAATTGGTATTGCATCTGATATACTTTTTCCGCCCGATGAACAACAGTATATCGCAAAATATATCCATAATGCCGAATACCATGAAATTGAGTCTCTGTATGGACATGATGGTTTCCTGTTAGAAATAAAACAACTGAACAGTATTATCTCCAATTTCATAAAAGCGACTACATTGGAAACTGATCATAAAAATTTACAAATAGCATAAACAAATGGCAAATAAATTAAATATAGGCCTTTTTGGTTTTGGTGTTGTAGGACAAGGTTTGTACGACATTTCTATATCTAAGAATCTAAATTTCGAATTCAAAAAAATTGCAATAAAAGATTCTTCAAAAAAAAGAACATTAGCTGAAAGTCTTTTCACTACCGACAGGTGGGAAATTCTGAATGATCCGGATATAAACACAATAGTTGAGTTAATAAACGATGCCGATGCAGCTTATGAAATTGTTACCGAAGCACTTAAAAGAGGGAAAAATGTAGTCTCAGCAAACAAAAAAATGATTGCCATCCATCTTAATGAGTTGGTAGAGCTTCAGCATACATACGGTGCTTCCTTACTTTATGAAGGCTCTGTATGCGGCAGTATTCCTATTATCCGTAATCTGGAAGAATATTACGATAACGAGCTGTTATTTGCTATCAGTGGTATTTTCAATGGATCATCAAATTATATACTTTCTAAAGTATTTAATGAAAATCAATCGTACGATGCTGCTCTAAAAAAAGCCCAGGAACTGGGTTTCGCAGAAACCAACCCTATTCTTGATGTAGGCGGATATGATGCTAAATACAAAGTCGTTATTGCGGCTGCACATGCTTACGGTGTTTTTGTAAATCCTGATGAAGTATTGAATATTGGAATCCAGAATCTGAACGATATGGATTTAAAGTATGCCAAAGAAAAAGGACAAAAGATTAAATTGGTTCCTATTGCTAAAAAGATAAATGATGAACATATTGGTATTTATGTTCTGCCTAAACTAATTTCCAAAGACAATTTTCTTTTCAATGTAGAGAATGAGTATAATGGCGTTAGTGTACAAGCTGCATTTGCAGATCAACAATTCTTTTTTGGTAAAGGTGCTGGTGGCCATCCTACCGGAGCTGCTGTTTTTTCAGATATATCTGCCTTAAGGTATGATTACAGATATGAATACAAAAAAGCGAAACAAAGGTTAAACTTAACCCTAAACAATAACAAAGTTATAGAGGTTTATTTACGGTTTAACTCGCCTGAATTATTAGATAAAATTAATTTTGTAGATATTTCTGAAAATTATATCTCTAAAAATTACCGTTATGTTGTAGGTACCATTACTGTTGATGAGATATTTAAAAAGAAAGACCTGATTTTAGAAGATGGTGCCTTTATTGCCGAAACCAATACTGAATTAAAATAGGATTATCGTTCCTGCATTTTAATTATATAAAAATAACGCAGCTTCAATAAAAAACTGCGTTATTTCCCTTATTCTATTAACTTATCTTAACAATTTTCCTACTAACTGAGGTACATTCTCCGCAGCTGTGCCTTGTAAAAAAGTAACTTTATTATTTATCCGGACATCTGGCCTTTCGGGATCTACAATATACACTTCGGCTAAAGGATTTAAATAATCAAACAAGGTATTTGCAGGATACACAGCCAAAGAACTTCCTACAAGAATAACAATATCTGCTGTTGGCATTTCATGAATAGCTTTGGTCATCATAGGAACCGCTTCTCCAAACCAAACCACATGTGGTCTCAACTGACTTCCCAATCGGCATTTTTCGCCCATCTTAATTTCATATCCGTCTATAGGATATAATAATGCAGGATTTTTAGACGATTGAGCATATCTTATCTCACCATGCAAATGCATCACATCTGTACTTCCGGCCCGTTCATGTAAATCGTCTATATTTTGCGTAATAATCAACACATTAAATTTTTCTTCAAGCTGTTTCAACGCTAAATGCGCTGCATTGGGCAATGCTTCAATAACACTTTTCCGTCTGTCATTATAAAATTGCTGAACCAGTTCCGAATTCTTATGCCAGGCCTCTGGCGTTGCTACCTCATAAATATCATATCCCTCCCACAAGCCATCGTTTCCTCTGAAAGTTTTTAGCCCACTCTCTGCACTAATTCCCGCACCTGTTAATACAATTATCTTTTTCATAAAAATAAGCTGTGTATGTCAGATTTTATTAAAAACACAAAACGCTGATAATTATACCAGCGTTTTGTGTTTTACCATTATGTTAGATGCCTGTACTATTAGGCATAAACTTCTTTTGAAGCTATAAACTTATGTTTCACCACCTCATACCCTCCATACATTAACAATGAGAATACAAGATTACCAAATAGAAGATTTTTCTCAAATGGTATTGCTGCCACAAGTGCAGCGATATAACCTGAAAAATCTTTTGTATAAGGTCCACTCAACCATGGATGAATATCCGTCAGTAACCAGTGTACCAACACACTCAGAACCGACACCAGGAACACATTTAATACATTAACCTTTTTTATACGGCTACCTAGATATACCATCACTGCAAAGCTCAAATAAACCAATTCTATTCCTGAATAATATGGATTAAAAGAACCTGTATACTTGTGCATTAATAAAACATCACTTAATAACAGAACTGCTAAGGGTACTATAAAACTCTTACGCTTATCTTTAAAATAGGTACCTGCAAATAAAGCTATAGCTCCTACCGGAGTGAAATTTGCCCATGCATAATTCTCTCCCATATCCACAAACCTGAAAGATACAGCTATCAAGATAATAAGCAACAATAAGCCATTCTGAACTTGTATTTTATTAATTGACATGATTATTCTATTTTTTTATCTGGCTATAAAGGTACAAATTTTATTATTTGACTGGAAAATCTAAATTTATTTCTATAGCTAAATTATCTACAACCGGATTATTTCACCAAACTCAAATCAGCAATCCCTAATACTTCTGTAGAAAGCTCACCTAACCACCCCATATTCGCCTGTACCGCTGTCTGTACTTTTATAAAGTTTATTCCTTTCAGGATTACTTTTTTACCATCTTTATCTACTGCATTACCGATATCTATTTTATCTCCACCAGACGTATTATCTGCATATCCAAAATCAAAAGGATAACTTTTTATATTAGTAGGTATCGTATAATCAATATTTGTTGAAGGTAAAACAGAACCGGTAAGTGTATAAGTATCACCTTCCCATTCCGGATAATAAGATTGCGTATGAAAGGTATTTCTTTCTACATACCCTTCCCTATCCTTACTATCTGTCCACCTTACCTTATCTGTAACGGAATTAGGTTTATAATAGGTAACACTATAATTTCTCTCATACCCCGTTTTATTAAACTCACTTCCTGCCAGCTCATACCAGGTATCATCTGGTAAACCATTTCCATTATCATCACTCATTACCCAGATAACCCCTGGTTCAGAGAAAACATTCGAGGCATTATTATAGATAATGATATCATTGCCTTCTCCATTTTTCACAGTATGATCAAACCCCAATACAATATAGCCTCCATAAGCTCCTAAAGTAACCATTCCTTTTTGCCCTAAAATACCTTGCGCACTAGCCAAATTACCTGGAGATTTATTGATAAACTGACCTGGAGCCGGTCTGTATTCAAATAATTGAGTTACATAAGGATTATTAAAATCATAAGAAACAGTTATAATATACACTGTTTTAAACTCTTCTTTTGTAGTGTAGGCTCTATACTCTAAAGTATGAGGTCCTTTATCTTTAGAACTAAAAGAATAACTTCTTTCCTCGCTTACTACTTTATCGTTTAATTTCCATTCACTTTTAAACTCTCCTTCATTTTGTGTTACAGCGGTGATGGTTAAAGTATCACCTGAATTTATCACAATACGATCTTCATTTACAGACATCTGTACCTTTAATGGTAATTGAACCATATCCGTTTCATTTTTATCACATGCCCACAATAGAGATACTATAGATAATAGACAAATTATATTCTTGATATTCATAATAGTTTATTTGTATAAATATTTAAATGCAACTGATTTAGGAAAAGCCTGAGCTATAAAATCGAATTTTTTCTTACCATTTTTTTCAAAACAGATTACTTTACCTGCAGAAAAGTCCCCACTATCAGAAATGTAAACATTGTTACTTAATGCTTCTATAGTTAACTCATTGGTATAACCTATTGAGGTATTATCTTTAACAAAATCGACTCCTAAAGATCCATCAAATACTGAGAATACTTTTAACACACCCTCTCCATAAGCATAAGTTAAACCATTATGAGAAGTCAAAGAAACAGCTTGTTTTCCTGAATTGTATTTATAGATATCTTTTTTTGTATCTGTATTTACATCTATACGGGTTACGGATGCATTATTTTGAAACTCCCAGGTATCTGAATAAGTTCCCTGACTAGAAACAAACAAATCACCTGTAGAGCTTAACGTTAAACCAGTTGGGTTTGTATCTACTTCTATGTCTCTAACTTTTGTGAATGTATTCAAATCAACCACTGAAACCACATTTGCTTTTCCTTCATAAAATGGATGTTTGGAATTCGCTACATATAATTTATTTTTAGCAATAACCAATTGCTCTAATCCTTTGCTTAACTGAACAGAAGCTTCTATATTAAGAGAAGAAGTATCTATTTTACTTACCGAACCATCATAAGCAGAAACATAAGCTTTCCCTTTATCAAAGGTTATATATCTTGGCATTTTAGAACTCGATGCTACATAAAAAACTATTCTTTTGATAGATTTACCTGTATTCAAATCCATTACATCTACATAAGAATTTTGGTCTCCTTCTGTTCCTGTTACCACACAATACAACTTACTTCCATAAGATTTAAGATAATTGGCATTTACACCCAAGGATTGTCCATTAACTTTTTTATAATAGTCTTGCTCTGTTAAATTATCTTTAATACTATAAAAAGTGATACTGCTTTCAGAAGCACCAATCTCTGAACTATATACACCTTCGTTTAAAACATAAACACCTATAGCTTCATGTTCTGTAAGAGGCTGTATCTGTATTACTGGTTCTTCATTATCCTTTTTACATGAACTAAAAAATAATGCAATACTTAAAAACGTATATGAGGTTATTTTTCTTATACGTAGAAATCTAGTTTCCATAACTTATTTATTAAATTAATTGATGTGTGTAATATTATTATTTATATACAAAAGCCATATGTGCCGGAATGTCTCCGGTGGTTACAGTCCATTTCTTTTTTCCTTCTTTGTTGAAACAGTATAAAGTACCCGGAGTAGTATAATTACCTGCATCGGTAAGATAAACTTCTTTCGTAAACGGATTAATCGATATTCCGTATGGAATCTTTATTTCTGCATCTGTTCCGTCTGTAATAAAAGATTTTTGATTTAGTTCCTCTGTTTTAACATTTAAAGTTTTATAACTCATTACTGTTTCGTGTGTGTTATAATTAAACTCTGAAGCATATAGATAAGCAACATCAGAATCATTGTCTATCCAAAGGTTACTGACGCCTATATCAAATGTTTTTTTAACCTGATCGGTTTGGGTATCTATTACGAATAATTTAGAAGGAATAGCATCATAATCTCCTCTCGAAGTGACGTAAATATCTCCATATTTATCTTTTTTTAAGCGATGAAGATTAGGTGCAACCTCTATTCTTTTAATTTCTTTAAATGAAGTCAAATCTACCACAGAAACGGTTGTTTCGTAATTTTCAGGACTATACCCACCTGAATTAGCTACATATAAAAGATTATTTACTACAGTCAGTTCTTCTGGCTGTCTTCCTACAGTAACTTTTCTTGAAATTTTTAAAGTAGTAGTGTCTATTTCAGAAACACTACCCTCCGAAGCATTTGGGTTCCCTATTTCAGCCAGATAAGCACTCGCATAAGCTTTACCTTTATAGAAGGTTATATATCTACAATTTACCAATTCTATTTGCGCCAGGCTTTTTCTTGTTTTAGCATCCAATACTTCTACCTTATTAGAGTTATTTACTACTACATATAATTTAGAACCATAAATACCAATATCATTACCCACATCTCCCAATCCTTTAGTTATGGTAGGATTTGCTTCTTCGTAAATATTCCTGCTGTATTTCCCCGTTGTAAAATCAAAATAATCCAGCGAAGCTTTATTCATGTACATGTTTCCTTCATTTAAAAGGTAAAAGCCTATTAAAGAAGAGGAAGGATCTTCCGGTGTTACCTGCTCTTCTTCTGAGGGTAATATTTTTGGATCTTTTCTACAAGATGCTACTGATAATACAGTTGCTATGGCACTAAAAAAACACAGATATCTAAAATAATTTCTCATAACTTACAACTTAGTGTGAATCGATAGTTTCTTCCTGGCATTGGAAAATTAGCTACAACATCATAATACTGGTTAAACAAATTATTCAGTTCGGCCGTTAATTTCAGTTCTTTATTTGATAACCTCATTTTATAAAAAGCAGAAAAATCATGGGTATACCAGGGTTCTACATAATTTACAGGTATAGATGCTTCCTGATTATAACGCTCTCCTGTATATATAAAACTGTAATTTATACCACCAGATTTAAGATAATCTATCCCTATTGTACATGTTCCACTATGTAGTGGTATATACGGAATCTGATTGTCATAATACTTACTGCTCTTATCTGTGATATCTGTAGCTTTCTGGTAAGTATAAGCCAAACCATTTGTTAAAGACAGTTTTGGATTTAATTTCCAGTAGGTTTTAAGATTAACTTCCAATCCTCTTATATCTACCAGACCTAAGTTTCTCATACTCCATAAACCACTACTATTTCTGGGTTGGGCAATTATTTTATTTTTCACTTTATTGTAATAGGCATCTGTCTGTATTTCTATACCAGATAAACTGCTTTCGAAATAATTTTTAAAAAATGCAAATCCCATATCATACTGCTCGGTATATTCCGGTTTTAGTAGCCTATAACCTATTTGCGTAAAATATAAATCATTAAAAGTTGGCAGTCTGAAGATAGATTTATAAAAACTTCTTAATCGAAAATCTATTTGTTGGAACGGTTGCCACGAAAACATTAAAGCAGGTGTAATTTTCTGTTTTTCCCCTGGTTTTGCTCCTGTTTCTACTTCGTCTTTTATCCACGTATTCAATGCATTTAACTGGATATCTAATTGACTAAATTTAAATTGGGTAGCAACAGCTGCTAATATACTATACCTATCCGGGTAGGGAAAATTCACCAAATTAGCATTCATGGTATTGTATCTATAGTCCATAGAAAAGGCTATATCCCAAAAAGGACGAAGCCTATAACGATTGGCGAATGAAAGGTATGCCTCCTTTTCTTTATAAACATTTTGCAAAAAACCATCATCTTTGGTTATCTCCGGATCAAGGTACCTCATATAATCGTCAGCATATTTTGCATTTAACAAAATGCTGTATCTTTTATTGATATGATAAGTAAGTGCCGATTGTACAAACAGGTTTTTATCCCATAAACGTTGAGAATAATCAAATTTATTACTCACTACGGCCCCTGGAAGCCCCCTTTCCGAATCGTAAGCATAAAGTTTCACATTCCATTCCCCCTCGTTTTTGAAACGACCATGCAATCCGGTCTCTATGCGCAAACTATTAATATCTCCATTGCTTCTAACAGCTGTTGTATCATAAGTCCCGTTAGTATACCGGAATTTATATTTCCCATTTGCACTTGAGAAAGAGGTATTCAAATGCATTGCAATATTATCACTCAATTTATATTGCAGTAACAGCGACGGATTTATCAATCCAAAAGAACCTGCTTTTACATTAAATTGTGTATTCAGTTTTTTTCCTTCTATAAACTGAGGGGTCTTACTTTTTAAGAATATTGAACTGGCAGATGCAAAGCTTCCTGCCGACTGCAAAATCTCACTCTTTTGTCCATTATATAAAGCTATTTCTTCCAGATTCTCCAAAGAAAATCTTCCCAAATCAACCTGTCCGTTTTGTGCATTTCCCAGCTGTACACCATCGTAAAAAACGGCAGTGTGCTGTGTTCCCATACTTCTGACATTGATGGTTTTCAACCCACCTATACCACCGTAATCTTTCAGCTGCACTCCTGAAAAATGCTTTATCGCATCAGCTACCGAAATACTGTTTAACCTTTCTAACTCTTCTCCTTTTAAGATCTGAACAGGTGCTGGCGACAAAAGCTGCAAATGTTTACTGGTATTTACAATAACCTCTTTAAGAAATTGTGATTTTAATGTATCAGTACGGAATACTGTGTTTGCTGATGTTTGTGCGATAACAGGTTTATACAAAAAAGAAATAGTCAAAAACAGCAGAGATGCTTTCGAATCTTTTATGGTAAACCGTCTGTTTTGTTTTTCAAATAACATAACAATAGCAAAAATTGCAAAATAGCAACAGCGGAATTACTTAATAAATGGAAATACGCCTAAAAGACAAGAGTACTTTCATTCAAAAGCTTCAATCCACGAAAGCTATGAATATTATACTAAGGCAGGTATTCTGACTCATTCCCTTTTTTCTCGCCTTCCCATCCCAAAACAGAGGAACAGTGACTTTAAAGAATAGAAAAAAGTTTAAAAGAACTTACAGCTGCGGGACAGTTTTGGATTTTCACCAAATTCCCTTTTAATCTAAAAACTTTTATAAAAGCTTTTAAAACCTTAGAAAGTGCAAATGTATAGTTTTAAGCTAAGCATTTCAAAAAATATTCTTTTATGACAAACTATTTTATATTCTGGCATAATTATAGGATGTATTCTAACTGAAATGTAGGACGTAAATATTTGTCGATATGAAAACACTACAAAGAACGGGATTAGCTGGCGCTGGAAAAGGTAGCGGTGCTAAATTAAACAGAGAAATTGAAGAGGTAAAAAATAGAGTTAGCAAAAGAATAGACAAAAACAGAATAAAAACTAATCTGCTTTACTTCTTTTCAATCACAAGTATTGTTTTATGGATGATTTCTCTTAAAATGCTCCCTTTTGGAGATACTCTGCAATTTCTGTTTGGCGCTATGGTTTTATCAGTAAATGTCCTGATTTTTAAATACACTAAAATTTAAATCAGATATTTATATTTTTGGATTAGTTTTTTAATATTACTGATCCATGTGTCCTTGCGGAAATCAAATAGAATATAGTCGTTGCTGCGAACTTTTCCATAAACATCAATTACCTATTACAGATGCATTAACCTTAATGAAATCCAGATATTCTGCATACGTATACGCTAATGCTGATTATATTCTAAATACCACTCATCCAAATAAAGTACACTTGCATCATAAAAAGGACATATTGAACTGGGCTAAAGCTAATAAGTGGTTAAAGCTGGAAATAATATCCCATAATATTAATACTGTGGAATTTAAGGCTTATTATTTTAACAATAAAATGCAATTAGAGGTACATCACGAAAGATCCAGATTTGAGCAACTTAACAATAAGTGGTATTATCTAGATGCCATCTATTTTTGATTCTTTGCTATCAGATTAAATAAATCGTTAATTTTCTCGTCGTTATTGGCATACATTAACAAGTCTTTATTCTTCCCGTAAAGGTACAACGAAGGGTATTGTTTAGGATGAAACAGAGGAACAAACTCATATTTAGAATCCATTAAAACAGTTACTTTATCGTTATTAAGCATTTTAGGCCCATATGCTGTAAGAAACATTTTTACAGATTTCTCTACATCCATAGAAATTAAAAGCAGGTTGAGTTGTTTCAGCTCGTCGTATCGGGCATTAACCTTTTTCATAGCTTCCTGACAGTGTCCGCATGTAGCATCAAAAAATATAATTAACGTCTGTTTTTTAGGATTTAACTGCTTCTGGCTAAAAGTAGATGAATCGTATTTCATAAACTCAAAATCGGGCAGCTTAGTTGGAGGTTCTTGTCCAAAAAGTGGAACATTCAGAAATAATACAAATAAAAAAACGGATAATGATCTCATAAAAACTAAATATTTTGTGCCATAACAAATCCACTAGCCCATGCCCATTGAAAATTATATCCTCCCAACCATCCAGTAATATCTACACATTCACCACCAAAATATAATCCTTGTATTTTTTTAGACTCCAGTGTTTTAGAAGAAAGTTCATTCGTACTCACTCCTCCCCTCATAACTTCAGCCTTATCATAACCTTTATCGCCAGCAGGCTTTACTTCAAATCTATGAATAAAATCATATATCTTTGTATAATCCGCTTTATTCAGGGATGCCAAATTCTTATCTATAGGCAATATATCTTTTAACGCATCTACAAACTTTCGAGTATAAAAACGCAATAAAAAATTAGATAAATGTTTTTTTCCATTTACAGCCCGTTCCTCCTCTATTAAATCCAGAATGTTAAAATCCGGCAGAAGATTTATCCAAATACATTTACCTTTACGCCAATAAGAAGATATTTGTAGTATAGCAGGTCCACTTAACCCCCAATGGGTAAATAAGATATTTTCCCTAAAACTGATTTGATCATTGCTTACTTCTGCAAAAATCGAATTGCCTGATAGGTTTGCAAACCAAGGTTGTAATTTACCGGTTATAGTCAAAGGTACCAATGCCGGAGCTGTTTCCTCTATTTTCAACCCAAATCCGGCAGCCAGTTTAAGCGCAAAATCAGAAGCCCCTAATTTAGCAACAGGTAAACCACCACTTGTAATCACCACTTTTGGCGATTTTATCTTACCTACCTTTCCCTCTCGTTCATAAATCAATTCAAAAAAATCAGTTTGCTTACTTACAGATACAACATTAGCTTTTAACCAGATCTCTTGTCCCAATTCCTCACAAAGTGTTTCAAATAATCTCACAATATCTTTTGCTTTATCACTTTCGGGAAACAGTTGACCTAATGTTTTTTCTTTTCCTACTATACCATAAGTTTCAAAAAAAGAAATTGTATCATCAACCGTCCATTGTGCTAAAGCTGATTTAAGAAAATGGGAGTTTTCTGTAACAAAATTTTCTTCACTGGTATATATATTAGTATAATTACAACGTCCACCTCCCGAAATTAATATTTTGGCACCTACTTTATCATTTCGCTCCAACACTAAAACTTTCTTTCCAAAAAAACCAGCCTGAACGGCGCACATTAAACCACAGGCACCACCACCTACTATAACTGCATCAAACTCAAATAACATTCTGCAAAAATGGGCTTTTATCTAAAAATTCGGAAATACAAAGTAATGATAGCAGAGAAAGTACTTAGTAGTGAATAACCTGTAGAAAACCGGAGTGGTACGGGAATAACTACAGGAAGATACCAGATATAGTGGAGAATAGGTGGATAAAAGGTGGACTATAGGTGGAGAATAGGTGAAGTTATAGAGTCAGAAATTATTGGATTGCTTTTTTGTATATCCATAAATATAATAATTCTTTAAAAGAATAGCTGATCAAACCGAATTTAATTCTTATTCTGGAAATTGGCATCTACAGAAAAGGAAGTAGTTTCGTTAGAATTGCTCCCAAGTCTGTTAATATGGCTAAGAACAGCCTTAAAAGCAGTCTTAAAAAAGATGGAATAGCTTTTAATAGCTATATTTTCCAATCAAACTTTTCTAAACTCAATTCGGGAAGTCCGGAACAAGCTGTTTTTATATTTCGATACATAAGCTTAATACCTATAAAATGGTTTTGAAGAATTCCAGAATGAGTTTTAAGAAAGTACCTAACCATAAATCAAAAACCTTTTACCCCAAACTCACGTTAATTTAATAAATTTATACTAATTTTGTAGTGCATAAAATGGATGAATATTCACAAATATCAGAATTTGGCAAAGTATTAATTTTCCTTGTTTTAGGAACTCTTTTCGTATGTGCCACAATTTTTCTTAACAAAATTGTTTCCGTAAAAAGACCTAATCCTATCAAAAACAGTTCTTATGAATGTGGCGAAGAAGTAACCGGAAGCTCGTGGATTCAGTTTAACAGCAGATTTTATGTGATAGCATTAGTTTTTTTATTGTTTGATGTAGAAATGATATTTGTTTTTCCCTGGGCTACAGTATTTAGCAATCAGGAACTTATTTCTATTGATAACAGATGGGGCTGGCTCGCCTTTATAGAAATGCTTATTTTTATAGGTATATTACTAATTGGGCTTGTTTATGTTTGGCGTAAGAAAGATTTACGCTGGATAAGACCGTCTGTACCCACTCCCACTGTTGCTACTGCCATACCTTTGGATGCCTATTCTGCCATTAATAATAGCATATACACTCCAGGCAAAAAAGAGACTTCAGACATAACAAATGATATAATAAAGACAAATAATACCACAGATAAACCCAAATTTGTCCCAAGATTCAAGAAAACATCACCATGAGTTTAGAGAAACAATTAGAGAACAATGGCCTGATCGTAACCAAACTCGATGATTTATTAAATTGGGCCCGACTTTCGTCTTTATGGCCATTAAGTTTTGGTTTAGCTTGTTGTGCCATAGAAATGATGGGATCTTATTCTGCAAATTTCGATTTCGACAGATTAGGAGTTTTTCCAAGACCCAGCCCCAGACAGGCTGACGTTATTATTATTGCCGGAACGGTAACTTTTAAAATGGCAGAAAGGATTAAACGCCTTTATGAACAAATGCCTGAACCAAAATACGTAATTTCTATGGGCTCATGCTCTAATTGTGGTGGCCCATACTGGGAACACGGTTATCACGTAGTAAAAGGCGTCGACAGAATTATTCCTGTAGATGTTTATGTTCAGGGGTGTCCACCTCGCCCAGAAGCTTTGATAGGTGCGGTTCTGGAGCTTCAAAAAAAGGTAGAAGGCGAATCATTACTCACTACAGTATAAACTCAATCATACACATTCAAATTTTTTATAACTCTTTACAACAAAACCTGTATTACAAAGGTCGATTGTAAAAAAACAAAAATGAAAACCAATATCACACAAACAAGATTAGGGATTTTAGGTGGAGGGCAACTGGGTAGAATGCTTATCCAGGAAGCTATTAATTTTAATCTATCGGTATCTATATTAGATCCTGACACAGATGCACCATGTAAAAAAATATGCGATTATTTTGAAGTAGGTGCTTTATCTGATTATGAAACTGTCTATAACTTTGGAAAAAAAGTAGACCTGCTGACCATTGAGATTGAAAAAGTCAATGTAGATGCTTTAGAAGCCCTGGAAAAAGAAGGAGTAATTGTTTATCCTCAATCAAGGATTATAAGACTAATTCAGGACAAAGGGTTGCAAAAGCATTTTTTTAAAGAAAATGATATTCCTACCGCAGATTTTCAGCTCATTGCAGATAAAGATCAATTAAAAAATGAAAAAATTGCTATGCCGTTTATCCAAAAACTCAGAAGAGATGGATACGATGGCAAAGGCGTTGTGAAAATTTCATCCGAAGAAGATTACGAAAAAGCTTTTGATGAACCTTCTATAGTTGAAAAACTGGTAGACTTTGAAAAAGAAATATCTGTTATTGTAGCCAGAAACGAAAAAGGTCAGATTAAGACATTCCCTATGGTAGAAATGGACTTCAATCCCGAAGCCAACCTGGTGGAATACCTCATTAGTCCTTCAACTTACCCTTTTGAAATACAACAACAGGCAGAAGAAATTGCAAAAAACGTTGCTGTAAACCTTAATATAGTAGGGTTACTAGCAGTAGAAATGTTTTTGACTACCGATGGAAAGATACTGGTTAATGAAGTAGCTCCACGTCCTCATAACAGCGGACATCAAACAATTGAAGGCAACATGACTTCACAGTTTATGCAGCACATCAGAGCGATACTAAACCTCCCTTTAGGCAATACAGATGCTGTTTCTAATGCCATAATGATTAATTTATTAGGAGAAAAAGACTATGATGGCCCCGCTTTATATAAAGGCCTGAAAGAAGTATTGAAAAAAGAAGGAGTTTATATCCATTTATATGGTAAAAAATTCACCAAGCCTTTTAGAAAAATGGGACATGTTACTATCATAGATAACGATAGGGACAAAGCCATTGAAAAAGCAAAATTTGTAAAAGAAACTTTAAAAGTAATAGCATAATGAACAAGCCTTTAGTAGGTATAATCATGGGCAGCAAATCTGATTTACCCATCATGAAAGATGCCTCTGATTTTTTAGAAGAATTAAATATAGATTTTGAACTTACTGTTGTGTCAGCTCATCGCACACCAGAAAGAATGTTTGAATATGCAACCAGTGCAGCAGAACGTGGACTTAAGGTAATTATTGCCGGAGCTGGCGGAGCTGCCCATTTACCCGGCATGGTAGCTTCATTAACCTCTTTACCTGTTATTGGAGTTCCCGTAAAATCAAGTAATTCTATTGACGGTTGGGACTCTGTACTTTCAATTCTTCAAATGCCTAATGGTATTCCCGTTGCAACGGTAGCTTTAAATGCTGCAAAAAATGCAGGTATACTTGCTGCGCAAATTATAGGATCTGCAGATAAAGAAGTATTTACCAGAGTTGAAGCTTTTAAGAAAGAGTTAAAATCAAAAGTTGAAGAAGCTGCTGAAAGCTTAAAAAGTGAAGGTTTTCCCTGTAGTTTTTAAATAATAAAAACTTTATAAGAAGGGGTTTATTAAAAGGATCTTGTCATCCCGAGCGCAGTCGAGGGATCTCTTTCAGAAGTACTTAGGGAAAGAGATTTCTCTTCGCTGTACTCATCCCAATGACAACGTTTTTATTTTTGACACCCCCCTTTTTAATTCCACTCAGGCCTTTGAGGGAAATTAGCCACATGCGCAAATTTTTGTCCCAAACCAATAATAGATTCTTTCCAAATATCTATATCCAAAGAATCAAATACCATATCGGCATCTATCTTGTCGGAGACAATCCAGCTATTAATTTCCAATTCATCTTGTAATTGTTCGTTATTCCATCCCGAATAGCCCATAAACAATTTTATTTCGTTTTCACTTAAATCACCTTTTACCAGGTGATCAACCAACATTTCGAAACTTCCGCCCCAATAAATATTTTCCCTAACCTCTTCTCCTCCCGTTATTTTTTCGGGGCAGCTATGTAAAAAGTGTAAAGTATCCGGAGATACCGGACCGCCAACATAAATCTGAAAATCACAATCGGGACAATTAGGCATTAAGTCTTTAACCAATAAACCACTTTTCTGATTTAAAATATACCCTACTCGTCCCCCTTCATCATTAGCAACCAACAACACTACAGAGCGTTTAAAATTATCATCTAACATAAAAGGCTCTGCTATCAGAATATTTCCGTTCTCGGGTGTAATTTGACTCAACATATCTTCTCTTCTAAGTTAGTTTCAAGATAACCATTTTTATGATGCTAAAATAACATAAATAAACTTTGAGTTTTGATTTTTATTCTTGATCATTTTGTAAGTTTGTAATGCTATGAGCGATGAAAACATTAATATCAGAAATCTGCGTCAAGATTACAAATCATCATTTTTATTGGAAACAGCTATAGAAACTGATCCGATAAAACAGTTCGACAAATGGTTCAAACATGCTTTAGATGTAAAAATACTGGAACCAAATGCCATGACTTTAGCTACGGTAGATAGCTCTGGTTTTCCAAATGCCAGAATTGTGCTTCTTAAAGAATTTAACCAAAATGGTTTCGTTTTTTTCACGAACTATAATAGTGCTAAAGGACAAAATATATCCTTTAACCCCAATGTTAGCTTGCTGTTTTTTTGGGTTGAACTGGAACGACAGGTAAGAATATACGGAACTGCAGAAAAACTGACCGAAAAAGATTCTGAAGATTATTTTCATTCCAGACCTCATGGCAGCCAATTAGGTGCCCATGCATCTCCTCAGAGTCAGGTCATTCCTAACAGAGAATTTCTGGAAAAAGAATTAAAAAATTTAGAACTAGAATATAATCAGAAAGAAATCCCTAAACCTTTGCATTGGGGAGGATATTTAGTAAAACCTGTTAAAATAGAATTCTGGCAGGGAAGATCGAATCGTTTACACGATCGGATTTTATATACAAAAAATGCTGACGCAAGTTGGAAAATAGAAAGACTGGCTCCATGATTTTTGAAGAAATAAAAAAAGTAATTGCGGATAAATTTGGTAACGAGGTTATAATTGGCGAGGAAAACCAAGGTTTGCAACCCGCTTTAATTATATCGCCGGATAAAATAATTGATATTTGTCTCGAACTACGAGATAATCCCGATACCTGGTTTGATTTTTTATCGTGCCTTAGTGGTATAGATTACGGTGTAGAAGAACAGAAATTTGGGGTAGTTTATCACCTTTCTTCCATTATAAAAAAGCATACCATTGTCTTAAAAGTACAACAACAGAATAACCGAGACGAACAAAACCTTCCTGTTTTTAAGAGCGTGAGTTCTGTATGGAAAACTGCTGATTGGCATGAGCGTGAAGCTTTTGATCTTCTTGGAATATATTTTGAAGGACACCCCGATTTAAGGCGTATCTTATTACCTGATGATTGGGAAGGCTATCCATTAAGAAAGGATTATAAAAATGCCGAAACCTACCATAACATTAAAATCGATTTTTAAGGCAAATATGTATACAGAAGCATTAGAAAGGTATCAGCACAAAATAAAATCGGTTTCTTCCGAAGAAATGGTTCTTAATCTGGGTCCTCAACATCCCAGTACCCACGGAGTTCTCCGCCTGGAACTAATTACAGACGGAGAAATTGTTAAAGAAGTTATCCCTCATTTAGGATATCTCCATCGTTGTTTTGAAAAACATGGTGAAGCTTTAAGCTATAACCAAATAATTCCATATACGGACCGACTGGATTATCTGGCGTCTATGAATAACAACCATGCTTTTGTAATGGGAGTTGAAAAGATGCTGGGTATAGAAAATGATATTCCTAAACGAGTTGAATATATCAGAGTTCTGGTTTGTGAATTAAACAGAATAGCGTCTCACCTGATTGCTATTGGCACTTATGGTATAGACATTGGTGCATTTACTCCTTTTCTTTGGTGTTTTAGAGACAGAGAACATATTATGAATATGTTAGAATGGGCTTCTGGAGCGCGAATGTTATATAATTATATTTGGGTTGGGGGATTATTCTATGATTTGCCTGTAGGTTTTGAAGAAAGATGCAAAGAATTTGTAACCCACTTTAAACCTAAAATGAAGGAGCTAAATGAATTATTAACGCACAATGAAATATTTATTGCCAGAACCACTAATGTTGGTGTACTACCGCTAGATGTTGCTATTAACTTTGGCTGTTCTGGTCCGGTATTAAGAGGTTCGGGGCTAAAATACGATTTGAGACGTGAAGATGAGTATTCTGTATACCCGGAGATTGATTTTGATATTCCTTATTCTAAAGGGGAAATTGGAACTATTGGAGATTGCTGGAATAGATACAAAGTAAGGGTTGATGAAATTGCCGAATCATTAAAAATTGTAGAGCAATGTCTTGAAAAGTTAACAAAAGAATATAAGAGAAGTGCTGACTTTGATCCACGCGCTAAAGCTCCAAAGAAAACAACGCCTAAAGCACAAGACTTCTACATTAGAGCAGAAAACCCAAAAGGTGAATTAGGTTTTTACTTTATTGCAGATGGCAGATCTGACAAACCTTTTAGAATTAAATCCAGAGGTCCAAGCTTTAATAACTTATCTGTACTTCCCGAAATATCAAAGGGCATTATGATCGCTGACTTAGTCGCAATCATAGGCTCTATCGACATCGTTTTAGGCGAAGTTGACAGATAATTTAAAAAGACGAACAGAAAAATACAAAAGCCGATCTAAAAAAGACCGGCTTTTATATTTAGAAACCTATACGTAGGTTTTCATACTCCTGATTTCTTCGTAAAGTTCAATAACTTTCTTTTGAAGGTCAATTACTTCTGAATCTCTTTCTTGGAGCTTTTTAGTAGCAACTTCCAAATCAGAAGCATATTTCACTTCTTGCTCGGGATCATTGTAAGTCAAAAGCTCAACTACAGACATGTCAAACAAAGCGGAGATTTGTTCCAATCTCGAAAGGTTCACATCTGTAATTCCTGTTTCAATTTTTGAAAAAGCAGGAATAGAAATGTCAAGTTGTTTAGACACATCTTCTTGGCTCCATCCTCTCTGATGCCTCAATAATCTAATTTTTTTACCTAGTAATTTCATTTTTAACCAATACTAAATTTTCAATGTGTTTTTTTACGTCAACAGTTAACGTTTTATAAAATTAACGATTTATTTCATTATTTAATATTTTTTTTGATAATGTAACCAAATCGATACCACCAAAATTTCCAGAACTCATTAATAATACATTATTGCAAAGCTTATTATTTGTTAACAAATATCGCTCCAACTTCGTTGCATCGTTAAAGAAAATTATATCATTATTATTAAAAGCCTCCTTAATCTCATTTTCAGAAATACGCTCAACTTTCTTTTTAACTAAATTACTTTCATCAACAAACACTATTGGAACATCGCAATTACTCATGCTATCTTTATATTCTTTCAAAAATGCTTTATTTACACTACTGTACGTATGCAGTTCCAAACATGCTACCAATTTTCTGTCTGCATATTGGCTCTTTACTGCATCTATAGTAGCCTTAAGTTTAGAGGGAGAGTGCGCAAAGTCTTTAAAGACAATACTACAATCATTCTCCGCCAGCTTCTCCAATCTTTTTGCTGCTCCTTTAAAGATCCCTATAGCTTCGTAAAACTGAGTATCAGATAAACCAAGCTCCAAACATACTAACCTCGCAGCATTAAGATTCATTAAATTATGATGTCCAAAAACATTTATTTTTAGATTTTCACTATTATAATTTAAATAGGTGACTCCGGCAATTACCTCAGAGCTTAAAGCTTTATACGGCAAAATTTTAATTTTGTTGCGATTTTTTTGACTTTTTATTATTTCTGTCAACGTATTATCTTCAGCACAAAAAATCAACGTTCCATCTTCCTCAATAGTATCTATAAACTTAGAGAATTGCTCTTTATAAATATCAAATGTTGGAAACACATTAATATGATCCCAAGCCACACCACTGATGACACCTATATTTGCTTTGTATAAATGAAACTTTGGTCTTCTATCAATGGGCGAAGCTAAATACTCATCTCCTTCTATAATAATTACAGGTGCCTCTGATAGCTTCACCATATTGGAAAAACCTTCTAACTGGGCACCTACCAAATAATCGAAATCCAACTGGTGATAATTAAGTACATGCATTATCATAGAGGTAATACTAGTTTTCCCATGACTTCCGCCAACAACTACCCTCTTTTTATTTTTGGATTGTTGATAAACATATTCCGGGTAAGAAAAAACAGGTATACCAAGTTCTTGCGCTTTTAAAAGCTCTGGATTATCTGCTTTAGCATGCATACCTAAAATAATAGCATCCAGCTCTTGGGTTATTTTTTCTGGAAACCATCCTTCATCATCAGGAAGTAAACCCTGCGCCTGCAACCGGGACCGGGAAGGTTCATATATCCCGTCATCAGACCCTGACACCTTAAAACCTTTTAATTTTAGTGCAATAGCCAGATTATGCATTGCTGCACCTCCAATAGCAATAAAATGTACTCTCATCTTATTTTATAAATTTAGCAGATACCCAATCATCATTTAGTTGCTTATGACTTATATAAGATAGCCCATACTTTTCTGCCCCGGCAATTAAAATATCCAGATCAGCCTCATAAAAACCACTTAAAAACAGTTGTCCTCCTTTTTTTAATACTTCTGCATACCTATCTATCTGATCTAAAAGTATATTTCTATTAATGTTGGCTAAAATAATATCATACAGCTTTTCTGGTATTGCTTCTTTTGACCCACAAAAAGCATTTAAATTACTAATATTATTTAGTAAGGCATTTTCCTTTGCACTCAAGTAGCAAACATCATCATAATCTATAGCATCAACTTCTTTTGCACCTAATTTAGAAGCCAGAATTCCTAATATAGCGGTACCACAGCCCATATCTAAAACTTCCTTTTGGTTAACTTCTGTTTCCAGAAGCCATTCTAACATTAAGGTTGTTGTCTGATGATGACCCGTACCAAATGCCATTTTCGGATCAATCACTATTTCATGTTGGTAGCCAGATTTATGGGGATGAAAAGTGGCTCTTATATATACTTTTCCTTTAATATCTAATGGATCAAAATTACTTTCCCACACCTCATTCCAGTTCTTTTGAGGAATAAATTCTTCCTCATAAACAAACTCGAACATCTCTCTAAATACAGCAACACCTTCTTCTATTTCATTGGGCTTATATACCTGTTCTGATATGAATGCATTAAATCCACCCTGTGTTTCCTCAAATGTATCAAATCCAATTTCTGCCAGTGCATTTATTAATAAATCCTGATGAAAATCTTCTGTTGTATTTAGCCGAAATTTTAACTCGTAATAGTTCATGGTTTAAAAAACGAAAGCAAAAAAAAACTTACGATCAGTATCTAACCAATCGTAAGTTTTTGATTTTATAATAAATATAATAATTAATTATTGAATGTTTTAACAATATCTACAAAATCTCTTGATTTTAACGATGCACCTCCAATAAGCCCACCATCAATATCTTTCTGAGCAAATAACTCTGCTGCATTTTTAGGATTACAGCTACCACCGTAAAGTATAGTTGTGTTTTCAGCTACATCGGATCCATATTTTTTTGCTATTTCGGTTCTTATAAATGCGTGAATTTCCTGAGCCTGCTCTGAGGATGCAGTAACACCTGTACCAATAGCCCAAACTGGTTCATAAGCTAACACTAATTTAGAAAAATCATCCGCTGACAAATGAAAAACACCTTCTTCTATCTGAGATTTAATAACTTCAAAATATTTTCCAGACTCTCTTTCTTCTAAAGTTTCTCCAATACAAAAAATAGGCTTTAAATTATTCTGAAGAACAGCATCTGTTTTTTTAGCTAATAAAGCATTATTTTCTCCAAAATACTGACGTCTTTCAGAATGTCCAAGAATAACATACCTAACACCTACCGAGCTCAACATTTCAGAAGATATTTCGCCTGTATACGCTCCTGCAGCTTCCTGGTGTGCATTTTGTGCACCTACAAAAACTTGCTTAGCGTCTTTAGCTAAAGCAGATAAACTGTTGAGATGAATGTACGGAGCACAAACTACAACAATTTGTTCGCCTCTAACTTCATCTTTAACCATATTTAATACTTCAGAAAACAAACTTAAACCATCGTTATAGTTTTTATTCATTTTCCAGTTTCCTGCTACGATTTTTTTTCTCATTTTAAAACCTTCTTAATTTTTCTGTATAATTATATATATAAGCAAATATATCTTTTTCTACGTCATCAAACAGCCTTCCTTTTCTTTCATACGCTAATTTTGCTGTTTCTATAGCTTTATTTAACGCATAATGTTCAAATCCGTGTGCACCTCCCCAGGCAAAATCAGGTATAAACACTCTGGGGAAACCAGCTCCAAAAATATTAGCACTTACACCCACCACAGTACCTGTATTAAACATAGTATTAATTCCACACTTAGAATGGTCCCCCATAATAAGTCCACAAAATTGAAGTCCCGTTTTTCTGAATCTTTCTTTAGTGTAATCCCAAATTTTCACTTCGGCATAATTGTTCTTCATATTTGAATTATTGGAATCTGCACCAAAATTACACCACTCTCCCACCACCGCATTTCCCAAATATCCATCATGCCCTTTAGAAGAATATCCAAAAATAACCGCATTGTTAATCTCTCCTCCAACTCTTGACATAGGTCCTATGGTTGTTCCTCCATATACGCGAGTCCCCATTTTCACCTGAGAATCATGACACAGGGCTATTCCTCCACGCAGATTACTCCCCTCCCATACCTGAGCGTTTTTGCCTAAATAAATAGGTCCGTTTTTAGTATTAAAGTTAGAGCATTCCGCCTCCACCCCTTCTTCAATAAAAATACGGTCACCAATAAGCGTATTAGTATTACTTAACTTAGCCGATTGCCTGCCTTTCGTCAACAATTCAAAATCGGTTTCTATTTGTTGATGGTTTTTCGAAAATATATCCTCCGGAAAAGTAAGTTTATTAAGTTCTCCTGTATAATCAACCGTTTTAGCATCTTTCAAAATTTCTCCATTAAATAATGCCGCATTGGCCTGGCTTAACTTTGCAGCCAGTAACACCCCTTCTTTGGTTAAAAAATCACCATCTTCCAAACTATTTATTACAGCAAGCAATTGCTCGTTAGGCAAAAGACTACCATTAATAAACAAATTCTGTTCTGCTATTGTATATGGATATTTTTTCTGCAAATAAGACTCAGTCTTAAAACCTGTATTTCCTTCAAAATAGGCTTCCCATTTTTCAGATATTTTTAATATACCTATTCTAATGTCAGCCGTTGGCCTGGTTAAAGTCAGCGGAAATAAGGTATAACGGGATTCATCATCAAAAAGAATGACATTCATAGTGCAAAAAAACAAAAAAAGTCCCGACTTGCAAGTCGGGACTTAAAAAATATCTTTCTTTATTATACTTATTTTTTTGCGTAACGGTTTCTGAATTTGTCAATACGTCCTGCAGTATCAACCAATTTCATCTTACCAGTGTAAAATGGGTGTGAAGTATGAGAAATCTCTAACTTAACCAGAGGATACTCGTTGCCATCCTCCCATTTAATTGTTTCTTTTGTTTCAATACAAGACTTTGTTATAAAAGCATACTCGTTTGATAAGTCTTTAAAAACAACTAGTCTATAGTTTGATGGGTGCAAATCTTTTTTCATTATATTCCTGTTACTTTCAATCTCTGTTTTTAGAGGCGCAAATATATCAAATATTTATCTTTCTTTCCAAAAATCTAAAATTATTTTATGCAATAAACTCAAATACTTAATAATTCACTATCCAGACAGCATAAAAACACCTATCTAAAACACAGTAAAATTGCTTTAGAATGACGGTAAACCTATATCTATATAGATTATATATATATCCTTTCAATACTATTTTTCTTATCTTTGTAAAGATTATTAGTTAATATTAAGATGTTAAAAACCCCGATATATTTAGACAATAACGCTACAACTCCAATGGACCCGAGAGTATTGGAGGCTATGTTACCTTATTTTACCGACAAATTTGGTAATGCAGCAAGTAGAAACCATGCATTTGGCTGGGCTGCAGAAGAAGCTGTGGATTATGCCAGAGAACAAGTTGCCCTACTTATTGGTGCTAGTGAAAAAGAAATTATCTTTACCTCTGGTGCTACAGAATCAGACAACCTTGCACTAAAAGGTGTTTTTGAGATGTATAAAGAAAAGGGAAACCATATTATTACAGTAAACACAGAGCACAAAGCTGTTCTGGATCCTTGTAAACATCTAGAGAAATTTGGTGCAGAAGTTACCTATCTTGAAGTAGAAAGCAATGGTCTTTTAGATCTGCAAAAACTTGAAGCAGCAATGACACCAAAAACAATTTTAGTTGCTGTAATGTACGGAAACAATGAAATAGGTGTAATCCAACCTATCAAAGAAATATCTGCTATAGCACATAAACATGGAGCTTTATTCTTTACAGATGCTACTCAGGCTGTAGGTAAAATCCCTGTTGATGTAAATAAAGATGGTATAGATTTATTAGCGCTTTCTGCACATAAAATGTACGGTCCTAAAGGTGTGGGTGCTTTATATGTAAGGAGAAAAGGTCCAAGAGTGAAAGTTACGTCACAAATGGATGGCGGTGGTCACGAAAGAGGCATGCGCTCTGGAACATTAAATGTACCAAGTATTGTAGGTTTAGGAAAAGCTTGCGAACTATGCCGTTTAGAAATGGAATCTGAAGCGATCAGACTATCTGCTTTACGTGATAAGTTAGAAAAAAGTCTTTTAGAACTAGAAGAGTCTTATGTTAATGGAAGTACAGAACACAGACTTCCGCATGTAACAAATATTTCCTTTAAATATGTTGAAGGTGAAGGTTTAATGATGGCGATGAAAGATATGGCTGTTTCTTCAGGATCTGCTTGTACTTCTGCTTCTTTAGAGCCTTCTTATGTACTAAAGAACCTAGGGTTGTCTGACGATTTAGCACATTCTTCTATTCGTTTTGGCTTAGGCAGATTTACCACAGCAGAAGAAGTTGATTTTGCTATCGAAAACACTAAAAAGGCAGTAAATCACCTCAGAGAATTGTCACCTTTGTGGGAAATGTTTAAAGAAGGCATAGATCTTGATTCTATAGAGTGGGCAGAACACTAAGATAAAATTAGAAATAGTGAGTTTACAAATTACGATTAGGAAGCTCACTATCGTAAAAATAATTTGATAACCGATTTTAGAAAATCGTAAGTCTAAAATCTAAATTCAGAACAAAATGGCTTATTCAGATAAAGTAATCGATCATTACAGCAACCCAAGAAATGTGGGTACTTTAGATAAAAGCAAAAAAAATGTAGGTACCGGACTGGTAGGTGCACCAGAGTGTGGTGACGTTATGCGTTTACAAATTGAAGTTGACGACAACAACGTTATTACAGATGCTAAATTTAAAACTTTTGGCTGTGGCTCTGCAATCGCTTCTTCTTCTTTAGCTACAGAATGGTTAAAAGGAAAAACCATAGATGAAGCTGTTTCAATTGACAATATGGATATTGTAGAAGAATTAGCTTTACCACCTGTAAAAATCCACTGCTCGGTTTTAGCAGAAGATGCTATTAAATCTGCAATTAACGATTTTCGCGTAAAAAATGGATTACCAGCTTTAGAGTTGGAAAAATCACATCACTAGTATATTTTTCAGATAGGATAAACAAAATCGTATCTAATAATATCTAGGTATTAAAATCTAAAAAAATGGTTACAATTACAGAGAAAGCAAAAACAAAAATAGGTGAATTAATGAAAGATGCAAATCTTGATAATTCATACTTTTTAAGGGTATCTGTAAAAGGTGGTGGTTGTTCCGGACTATCCTATAACATGGATTTTGACAACGAACCCCATACAGGTGATCAAAATTTTGAGGATAATGGAATAAAGATTGTCCTTGACATGAAATCTTTTCTTTATTTGGCCGGAACAGAATTGGATTATTCTGACGGACTAAATGGAAAAGGTTTTAATTTCATCAATCCTAATGCAAGCAGAACTTGCGGATGTGGTGAGAGTTTCTCTGTATAAACACCACTGAAGATGATATAAAAAGGGGAATTTTGTTAAAAAACAAAATTCCCCTTTTTATTTACTTGGCCCCTACACACTTCTTGTTAATTACAGGATATTTTCTCACCAAACAAAGGAAAGGTAATTTTGATACAACTCTAATCAGAAATTACGGATTGTATACGGGCAATAACAAATAAAATTCCAAACTTAGATTTTTAAAATTGTTATTTAGATAATTAACTCGTAACAAACCACACCTTATAATCGTTAATCTTAATAAACAAAACACTTTCAATAATTTAGCATATTGAAAGTAAATTAAGTATTTTCACTTTATGAGGTTCTTTTTAGCAGGTTTGGTACTAATACTCTACAGTTTCACAACTTTAGGGCAAAAAGTTGGTTTGGTATTTAGTGGCGGTGGAGCAAAAGGACTAGCTCATATTGGAGTACTCAAAGCTTTAGAAGAAAACAATATCCCTATAGACTATATCTCCGGAACCTCCATGGGGGCTATTGTTGGAGCCATGTATTCGGCTGGCTATTCGCCACAAGAAATAGAAAAAATTGCCTTAAGTAACGATTTTCAAAACTGGGTATCTGGCAGGTATGAAAGTGATTTCGGCAAATTTTACGATAAAAAACCCATAAACCCTTCTTTTTTTAGTGCAAAAGCACAAATAGATACTAGCTTCTCCTTCAAATTCAGATCTAACATTATTAATGATGTCCCTCTTAACTACGCTTTATTAGAATTACTTTCCAAAGCCTCTGCTCATGCAAAAGATAACTTCGATAATTTATTTATCCCCTTCAGGTGTGTAGTTTCTGATGTACTATCTGAAAAAATAATTATTGTAAAGGGAGGTAGTTTAGCCGAGGCTGTGAGAGGTAGTATGAGCGTTCCCTTAGTTTATCGACCAATAAAAGTAGATAATAAGTTCGTTTTTGATGGAGGTCTATACAATAACTTTCCGGTTGATGTCATGAAAGAGGAATTTTCTCCTGATTTTTTGATCGGAGTAAATGTTTCCTCTAAGAACTTTATCTCCTACCCTAGCGAAAAAGACGACAAATTGATAAACCGCTTTTTACTTTATATGTTTCTGAGTAATTCTGATTCTACACAAATTGGTAAAAACGGTGTATACATAGAACCTAATCTTAAAAATTACTCTTCTACTAATTTTAATCCGGTACAAGAGCTCATAGATATTGGATACCGGGCTACCCTTGCTGATATGCCTAAAATACTAAAAACAATTAGCTCGCGGGTATCCATAGAAAAAGTTGATGAACGCAGAGCATTATTTTTAAATAAAAATCCAGAACTAACTTTTGACGGAATCAACGTTACTGGCTTAAACTCTAAAAAAACACTTTATGTAAAAAACATCTTCAATTATGAAAACAGGAGTTTAAGCATGAAGGATATCAAAAAAGGATATTATAAATTATTGGGAGACGATAATTTTGAGACAATTTATCCGGGGTTAACTTATAACCCTGTGGATGACAAATACAATTTTGGAATTAACATACATTCTGATGCTAACTTCAAATTTGATTTTGGTGGCAATATATCCAGTCGTCCTATCAGTAACGCTTATTTTGGTTTACAGTATAGTTTTTTGGATAGGTTTGTATACACCTTTAACGCCAATATATATACAGGAAGGTTCTATGAGTCTGGATTAGGAGCTTTTAGAATGGATTTTCCTTTTAAAAAACCCTTTTTTATTGAGACCCAATTTGTTTATAACCGATGGAATTACTACAATCCCGGGGAGCTTTTGTCTAAGAATAGCGACCCCGACTATATAGATCAATCAGATAAAAGACTAGGAGTTAAGGCTGGTTTTTATGGCGGAAAAAATGCAGTATTGAATACATTCTTTTTCACTTTTAAAAATAGAGACAACTATAGCCCTAACAATACTTTTAAAACTGGAGACATATTGGATTTAGCAACATTTGAAGGCTATATAACAGGCATTAATTACAATAAAAACAGCTTAAATAGAAAACAGTATGCCTCAGCAGGCAAACTATTTGATATTAGTGTTAGCTATACACAAGGTATAGAAAAGTACCAACCCGGCAATATTTTAATGAACTCTCCGTCTTATTTATCTATTGCTACCGGTCAGAAAGACAAATGGTGGATACGGGCAAAAGCGACTTTAGAGGAATACATCCCCTCATCCAAAAAATATAAGTTTGGTTATATGGCTGATGCTTCTTTTAGTAACAGACCAAGCTTTCTTACTTACACAAACAATCTTTTAACGTCTACAGCTTTTTACCCACTTCAGGATTCCCGCTCACAATTTAATCCTAAACTGAGAGCAGACAGCTATCTTGCCGCTGGGGGAAAAATTGTTTACTCTGTTATGAAAAAAGCAGATATACGCTTAGAAGGATATCTTTTCCAACCACTACAAGACATAGAACTCAAAGACCTCCAGCACACCAAATTTGGAGATTTATTTTCTGACAGAACGTTTATAGCTGGCTCCAGTTTGGTTTATCATTCTCCAATTGGACCTATTGCCTTTAACCTAAATTATTATGATAATACTCCTAAAAAATTCGGATTTTTGTTCCATATTGGTTATCTATTATACAATAAACGGGCAATAGAACTATGAAGTTGTTTTTTACAGGATTTATTATATTTTTTCTTTTTATTAATACCTCTTTAGCTGCTTTAGAAATTAAAGATTTTGATATTTCTCAATCTGTTGGAAGAACAGAAAAATTTATGATCATTGCTAAAGATAGTTTAGAAAATGTGAATGATGACATTAATGGTACTTACAAATTTTCTGTAAATGGCTTTAACGAAGTACTTCATTTTAGAAATGGTATAGCTGAAAGTAGCTTGATTATAGATAAATCTATCTTTTTGTATATCAAACATCTTAACGAAACCTCTCCGTCTAAATTATATTATGTATTAAAAACCGGACAAAGGCTAAATCCAATATCTATAAGCTGGTATATTCTGTTGGCAATTCCCGCCTTTCTTATTTTTATCGGGTATATGTTCAGACGTATAATCAAATTAATTATTGTTGTTCTCATCGGTTACTTTTACTTCACTTACAGCAAAGGCCTATCTTTGGGTACCTTTTTAGAATCTGCCTTTGATGGTTTAAGAAATTTATTCTAAAATGGCATCCCTATACCAAACTGTATTTGAGTTATAGAATATACGTCTGGCTTATTGGTTTCTGCATAATTAGCCTTGAATTGCTTTTTCAAATTATCATTAAAATAGTACCTGGTAATCCATTGGTTTTTCCCGTTAAATTGTGGGTCTTTAACTTTTATACCTGCATCTAACCTAAATACAAAGAAAGAAACATCAAATCTTAAACCCACTCCCGTTCCTATAGCTACTTGATCCCAAAGTTTTTTTAGTTGAAACTGTGAGCCTGGAAACTGTGGATCTTCCTTTATACGCCAGGTATTTCCGAAATCAACAAATGTAGCTCCTTTTAATTTAGAACCAAAAAAATCGTCTAATATCTTAAATCTATATTCTAAATTTCCTTCTAATTTTACATCTCCCAACTGGTCAAGGTTTCTTAATTTTAACCTGGCTGCTGAATCGGGTAAAGAAGCTCTATTGTAATTTCCTGGTCCCAGAGTACGGGCTTGCCAGGCTCTTATACCGCTAGATCCACCAGCAAAAAACTGCTTATCAAAAGGCAAAGCTGCTACATTACCATAATAATACCCCATGCCTGGGTTTAACCGCGCTATTAGTTGCTGATCTCCGCCTAAGCTTTTATAAAAGCGTGCATCAGTTTCTACCCTAACAAACTGATAATATGGCACACCTAAAATTGTTCTGTTTGTTTTATCCGGATTACTTCTATCAAAAAGGTTAGAAGCTAAAGCAGCTGCATTTCCGCCTACTTCCAAAATACCATTAAAGAAAGTAAAGTTACTTAACGTATTGAGTCTTGTTAGGTTATAAGTATAGTTATAAATCATACTGGATACTAGCTGAGACCTAAGGGTTGACAGAAAAAAGCTATTCCCTTGCCCCTCCAGATAATCTTGTAATTCTTTACTAATCCTTCCCTGTACATATTGTATATTAAGCGGTGTAAACGAATGTATTTTATATTTCGTTTCCGTCCAATCGTATGTTAAATTAGTTCCTAGTACACGTCTTAAATATGACTCTTTAAGATTATAAATCTGATAATTTACACCTATACGAGTTCTAGGAATACCACTTCGACCCACAAAAGACGTTCTAAATGGCGTAATTAATCTTGGAAAGTTAAGACTGGCTCCTATCTGATAATCACTGCTTAGCAATCTTTCACTAATACTTCCTTTTATATTTTTATCAAATTGAAAACCGCCTCTTAATTTCACCTCAAATATTTCGGCTCCGCCAAACATATTTTTATTTTGATATGTTAAACCAGCATTTACTCCCGAAATACTCGAATTAAAGTTGTATTCGCCATCTAAACGATTGGATTTCCTCTTGAGCGGAATCATATCTACTAAACCTATCAATGTATTAGGTTCATCCTTTTTTTTAGCAAAATCAACCGTTACACTTTTAAAAACGTTTAAATCAAAAAGTCGTTGAGTGGTTAACTCTACATCTTCCAGATTATAAAGACTTCCATTCTTTAGGAATATATAATTAGATATCTTTTGGGGTTTAAAGAATCTGGAGTAATCAAAAAACTTATACTGACTGTCTATCCTTAATGTATCTGGCTTTAATCCCGTTAGAATAGCGTTAGTGGGCTGAATCCGAATATAAGTATTATCTAGCTTATACTTCTGATGTGTACTATCTCCTGGATTTAAAATCTCCAACTCTATATCTGCCCTATTACTATTCAGATTGGTATCTATTTTGGCCCTTACATATTGTCTCACAAAATCGTAATAGCCATTTTTCTTCATCACCCCATAAATCTGATCCCGCTCATAAGATATACTATCTTCATCCAATCTATGTCCTGGCTTTAATTTCGTAAATTTATCCCTGTTACTGAGGTATAGATTTGAAATCTGAGGGTCTTTAATAGCAAATTCAATATTTCTTATTACAAACTCTTCTCCCTGCTTGGCGTTAAAAATTATTTTAGCTTTCTTGTTTACAATTTCTACCTCATTGGTTACCGTTGCATTTAAAAAACCTTTTGTTTTCAAAAACTTTTGTAATTGCAAACGGGATACATCTATTAACGAACTATCTAAAAGACGGGGTGCTTCACCCAAATTTTTATTACCTTTTTTATTAAAAGTATTATATATCCATAAGTTTATGGGGGCATTAGGTCTTATATCTAAAGAGACGTAAGAATATGCTTGATCAGAAAAAGTATTATCAATACCTTTTATTTCTAACTTTGTAACCAAAGATTCGTTTTCTTTTAACCTTTTTGTTGATCGACATGCTGTCAACACCAAGGTAAAAAGTAGCAATATGATAAATGATTGTTTAATATATGCTTTCAAAGTCTCAAATAAGTTTCATAAAATCTCTCCAGCAAAAAAAATTCCGCAAAGAACATAACCTTTTTATTGTTGAAGGGTTAAAATCTATAACTGAATTTTTAGCTTCAAAGTATAAAGTTCATTCAATATATTGCCTGGATACAGAACTTTCAAAGTTGCCTAATTTATCTGAAAAAATAAAGATTTTTGAGATTAGTGAAGCAGAATTAGGTAAAATAAGTTCATTACAGGCTCCCCAACAAGCTTTAGCTATAATAGAAATTCCGTATTCATTAAATAACTTACAAATAACAGATGAAATAGTTTTGGTTTTGGACGGTATTCAAGATCCGGGAAACCTTGGCACTATTATTAGAACGGCAGATTGGTTTGGTTTTGAGAAAATCGTCTGTTCTAAAAATACTGTTGATGCCTATAATCCCAAAGTTGTTCAGGCAACCATGGGAGCCTTATCCCGTGTTTCTTTGTTTTATGTTGACCTATTTGATTTCCTTAAAGATCATAAACTTCCCAAGTTTGGAACTTTATTGAACGGAAATAACATTTATGCACAAGAATGGCCAGGGGCAGGTTTTCTAGTTTTAGGCAGTGAAGGCAATGGCATTTCGGACGAAATCATCTCATTATTAGATCATTCTATAACCATCCCAAAACTTGGCTTATCAGAATCTTTAAATGTAGGCATAGCAGCAGCTATTTGTTGTTCAGAAATTCGAAGAAATTCTTTAAAATAAGTTGACATATATTAATTTTTTGCTATTTTTGCATTCCCTTAAACGGGAAATAAGGTCGGGTGGCCGAGTGGCTAGGCAGAGGTCTGCAAAACCTTGTACAGCGGTTCGAATCCGCTCTCGACCTCTTAAATATTTATAAATATATATTGTCATGGCAGTAACGCGTTTAAAAAGAAAAGACAGAAGAAACAAAACTACTTCCCGCTTAGAGGTTCAATTCTTGAAGTTAGGAAGAAATATTGAAAACGGAAGTCGTTCTCAAGAAGGAAAAAGCCAAGTTGTTAAAAACAACGAAGTTTTAGCTTCTCTATAAAAATTTAGGTTTTTATAAAAATATTTAAAGCTTCATTTATCGGCCGGTAAGTGAAGCTTTTTTTATTCCCACCTTTTCTTATCTACTCTAGACAAGTCAGGTCGTCAGATCAAAGGCCAAAGCAAATTGCAACAACTCTGCAAAAGATTTCACTTCCAGCTTTTGTACAATATTTTTACGATGGGTGTTTACCGTATGCTTTGAAATAAAGAGCTCATCAGCAATTTCTGCCGAAGATTTCCCATCAACTAACAACTGTATAATCTCTAATTCTCTTTTGGTAAGTGAGGCAAATTTCTTGTAGTTTCTCAGAATATAGCTATTCTGCTCTAAGGCTTTATTAACTTTACCTACTAAATACCCCATTCCTTTCACTGCATTGGAAATCATCAATAGATTGCCTTCACTATTACAATCTGTTTTTTTTAGTAATTTACAGTTTGTGTAATACCATTCATAACTATCTTCATTTCCCGTTTTAACTTGCTGATAGAAAGAATAACTACTTTGGTAAGCATTATTAACAAGAATACTACTTAATCCTTCCAAAAGAATATCAGCCTGTCCAGACGGAAAAAAATTAAAATAATAATCCTGCCCCATATCTCTTAATTCCTGCATGGTATACCCTAGGTTTTCCCTTCCTGCACTATTCATATAAGCTAGTGATTGTGTTTCTAATGACACATTATGCAACATAACCACTCCTGGAATAATATCACCTATTTCTTCTATTGTATATTTATTTCCAAAAATAGATTTATCTATTTGATAAAGATGTTGATCATGAATATCCACCAGCTCTTTATCTGAAAGTTTACTAATTTGAGAATTCTTCATAGGGTGTGAATTTACAAATGGTACCCCAAATATATGCATTAAAAAACAGGATAAACAAAAAAGAGGTTAAAACAGACAAATCAGTTTCTTTAAATAGAGTATTTTAAAATAAGTAAACAAAAAAGCCACCCTATTCAAGGTGGCTTTTATTAATCTTATATAACTAAAAAGTTATGCTTTTGCTTCCTCAGCAGGAACTACAGAAACATAAGATTTGTTATCTGCTTTTTTCTTAAAAACAACTTTACCGTCTACAAGAGCAAATAAAGTATGGTCTTTACCAATACCTACGTTTTTATCTGGATGATGCAAAGTACCTCTTTGACGTACAATGATATTTCCTGCTATTGCAGATTGACCACCAAAAATTTTAACGCCTAAACGTTTGCTATGTGATTCTCTACCGTTGTTAGAGCTACCCGCCCCTTTCTTATGTGCCATTGTTTATATCTTTTTATTAAACAAAAGTTTAATGAGTGAACAATTTTAGATTAATTATATTGAGATATTCTCAATCTGAATTTTTGTAAAACATTGACGGTGACCATTTTTCTTTTTGTAACCTTTTCTTCTTTTCTTGTGAAAAACGATTACTTTATCACCTTTTAAATGAGACACGATTTTAGCAGAAACTTTAGCACCGTTTACCGCAGGAGCACCTACTGTAAATTTACCTTCATTCTCAACTAACAATACATTGTCAAATTCAACAGTAGCGCCTTCATCACCTTGTAATCTGTGTACAAAAAGATGTTGGTCTTTAGCAACTTTAAATTGCTGTCCTGCTATATTTACTATTGCGTACATTGTTAATAAATTTATTTAATTAAAATTTGAGGTGCAAATATATGTATATAATATAAAAATCCAAAATTAAAGCTCAAAAACATTCTTTTGGAAATGCACTTAATTTATTTGTTTCGGCTATTTTGATTTTTCACCTATCCGATACCTTGCTTCTGATTCTGTTATAGTTTTCTCTACTGTTTTAATTAATTGAATTGCAGCATCTTTTAATTTTGGATTTTCGTTATAAGCAGCATCTAATTCAATAACTTTTGTTTTACGCTCATAAACATATTCCAAATAATATTTAGGAGCCTTTCCAGTCTTATCACTCACCATATTTGTTGGCCAATCCCAAAAACCTAATTCTGCGGCCTTTCTATGTAGAAATAATAAATCATCTTTACCTAACTTCACTTTCTTGTGAACGAGGGAGTCTTGAGCATCGAGGTATTCGTAATCCTGAGTTTTTGAATTGTATGTTTGGGTATACCTCCCATTTTCACCTGATTTTAATACGATGTACTCAAATTCCACAAATTTATATGGCGCATTTTTTATCATTTTGCCATAATAATAAAAACAGTACAACAAAAACGGGATAATAATCGTAGTTGCTAAAAAAATTTTCTTACCTCTATTACTCATATTTTTTCTATTTCAGTATTCCCTGCATTAGGATCAAATTCGCCTTCCCATTTTGCAATTACCACCGTTGCTAAGCAATTTCCTAATACGTTTACTGCTGTTCTTGCCATATCCATTAACTCATCAATACCAACTATAATTAATATGGGCCACACCGGCATATTAAACGAAGCTGCCGTTCCTAATAGTATCACCAATGATGCTCGAGGTATCCCCGCCACACCTTTACTGGTTAACATCAGAGTAAAAACAATTAACACCTGATGCCAAAAGCTTAAATTCATCCCTGCCGCTTGCGAAACAAAGATAGCTGCTAATGAAAGATATAAAGTCGTTCCATCTAAATTGAAACTATATCCTGTTGGGATAACAAAAGCTACAATTTTTCTAGGCACCCCTATACTTTCCATAGCCTCCATAGCTCTGGGTAAAGCGGCTTCCGAACTCGTTGTAGCAAAGGCTATCGATATAGGCTCTGCCACTGCTTTCATAAACTTCTTTATAGGCACCCCTACAAATAATGCAATCGGCAGCAAAATTAGAAGAATAAATGCAATGAGCGCAAAATATAATGTAATTAATAAGTGAAATAAATTAACCAGTACACCTACTCCCATATGTCCCACCGTATAAGCTATGGCCGCACCAACACCAATAGGTGCAAAATACATGATAATATTGGTAAACTTAAACATAACCTCTGACAGGCTTTCTGTAAATTTAACCATTGGCATACGCTTGTTTTCTGGAACCAGAACCAGAGCTACTCCAAAAATGATACTAAAAATCACGATTTGCAATACTTCTCCATCTGCAACAGATTTTGCTATATTTTCTGGAAAAGCATGTAAAATAACATCCGATACCGATTGAGCCGGAACTTCCGGTAGCTTTTCTACTACAGGGGGCTGTTTCATTCCTTCGCCTGCTTTTGTAATATTTATAGCCGCCAATCCAACAAATAATGCCATTGTAGTTACTATTTCAAAATACACCAATGACTTCCATCCCATGCGTCCTACCTGCTTAATATCTGAATGCCCTGCAATACCATAGACTAACGTACCAAAAAGTAATGGTGCCACTACGGTTTTTATCATCTTTAAGAAAATCTTACTTAAAACCTGTAACTGAACGGCTATATCCGGATAATCATGCCCTAATTCGATACCTATCACCATAGATATTAAAATCCATGCGGTAAGTGTTTTTTTCTTAAGGCCATACAGTATTAATCCTATAATGGCTAGCCAACGGGTTGCTATAGCAATATAATCTGGTATATTAACCCAGTTATAATGATTTAAAAAAGAAATGGCAGCCGCTAACGTTACCGTTGCTATGGTAAAAATTGTACCTTTGTTTTGTTTCATTTAGATATAGTTGGTCCGCAAAATTAATTATTTTAAGCTGTTGTCAAAATCACTTTATGGAAACTCCCAAGCTCTCTATAATCAAAAAAGAACTCATTCATTTAGAATACAATGAATTAAGTGAGATTATATTAAAAATATCTAAATTTAAAACAGAAAATAAAGAGTTTCTTAACTACCTTTTATTTTATCAAGATCAACCGGAAGTTTATATTGAAGAACTAAAAACTCTTATCACCGATTCTTTTAATGATTTAAATGGTGCAGACTATCAAAAATTAAAAAAATTACGGAAAGTCGTAAGGCTATTAAACAAGCATTTAAAATTTGTTGCCATTAAAAGATATGATGTTGAAATGAGTATTTTTTTCTGCAATTTATTTATAGAGAATAAATTATTAAAAACTAGGCTTAAAGCACTCCAGAATATATTTTTACGTCAAATCATAAAAGCTCAAAAACTAACAGAAAAGTTAGATGAAGATCTTAAATTCGATTATAACATTGAAATAGAATTACTATTAACTCATGCCCAAAAAGAGAGTATTTTCCTATAAAGCCATTGTAACAAAAAACATTTTTGATTGTCTTAATAACAAAGTCAGTATTTAGTTTATAATGACGGATCAAGAACATGTATTTAAAGAGATTTTCCAGAAAAATTCTAAGAAAATCTATCATTTATGTTACGGATACACTAACGACGAAGAAAGTGCAAACGATCTTTTGCAGGAAACATTTATCAAAGTTTGGCAAAATCTTGATAAGTTCAGAAACCAGGCTATGATTTCTACCTGGATATATCGTATTGCAGTAAACACTTGCCTTACTCATCTCAGAAAAGAAAACAGGCAAGCAAAAGACGAATTAACTCCAAGTATTATAGCCGAACATAAAGAAGAAATTTCTGAAAAACAGGAACAGATTAAAACCTTGTATAAATGTATTGCTCAATTGGAAGAAACGGACCGATTAATTATAACCATGGTTTTAGATGAACTCCCTTACAATGAAATTGCAGAAATTTCTGGTATCTCTGAAGGAAACCTTAGAGTTAAAATTCACAGAATTAAAAATAAGCTGACCGAATTATATAATAGATATGAAAGACTTTGATTCATTATTGGATATATGGAGCGGACAAAGCTCTGAACCAAGTGTAGATTATAAGGAGGTGATTGCTAATTATAAAAAATCTACTCATACTTTTAAGACAAAAATTATTCTAGAGCTAACGCTGATGTGCTTAGCAACTGTGTTTGTTTCGATCGTTTGGTACATAACTAGTTTTGATTACCTTACCACTCACCTTTCTTTCTTTATAATTGAACTATGTTGTATATTTTATATTACCAGACAGATCAAAAATCTGAAGTACCTAAAAGAGGATGCCATTCTGGATAAACCGGAACTACATATTGAGTTTGTAAAACGTTTCCAAAAAGAAAGATACAAACAGCATACTGTTCATTACTTTTTATATTTCACAGGAATAAGTATCGCTTTAATGCTCTATTTTATAGAGTTTTTTGATTATCTGGATATTATTTTAAGTATTGTCATCATGATATGTGTTGCTGCCTGGTTTATACTTACCAGTGTATTCTGGAGGAATGTATACATCAGAAAAGAGGAAAAGAAGTTTAACGATATGATTACTGAATTGGAAAGATTAAAACAACAACTTTTAGATTAGTTATTGACCAATTCACTATTAAAACAAAAAACCGGAATCAATTTTACTCCGGTTTTTCTATTTTTATTTAGTGGTGATGTCCACCTGGTCCATGTACGTGACCATGATCTAATTCTTCAGCTGTTGCTTCTCTAACATCTTGTATTGTTCCATTGAAGTGAAGCTCATGCCCCGCCATTGGATGATTTAAGTCTACCAATACTGCATCTTCTACTATAGAAACTACTCTTCCCTGGAACTGATTTCCTTGATTATCTTGCAATGGAAGAACAGTTCCTGCCTCTGGTAAACCTCCTTGACTTTCGAACATAGATTTTGGCAAGTTTACTACTGCTGCTTCATCAAACTCTCCATAAGCATCAGCTGCAGGAAGAGAAAATGAATAATTATCTCCGATAGTCAAACCTTTTAAATGCTCCTCAAATTTAGGAAGCATCATACCTACACCGTATAAAAAAACCAATGGTTGCTCGATAGTTGCACTTTCTACGTGTTTTTTTTCGCCATCTTCGCTAATATACAAGTCGTAAGTTACGGAGACTACATGTTTGTTGTCAATCTTCATTATTTGTTGTTTATGAAACACCGCCGGTATTTCTGTTAATTATATATTTGTTCTATTGCTTGCTTTACTTCGCTCACCGGCAACTGGCAAGTTTTGTTTTCACAAACAAAAATTTTAGTTTCACCAATAAACTTGTCTGCCAACAAAGGTAATGTTCCTGATTTACCACCCAAAATAATCTTGTTGGGAATATAAAATTTTTCGAGTGCTATTCTTTTTTCCTCTACATTTTCACCCGTTATTGCAATTTCATAAAGTCCGTACACTTCATCAAGCAATAATGAGGCCCAATTAGAATAGGCAGATCCGTATGATGCAATATGCGGCGCTACTGTACGCAACATTCCCTGGTAATAATCCAGATAAGATTCTTTATCCAGCAACAATCCTAATTTTTTCAGGTTATGAGCCATTACTGAATTTGAAGAGGGTATTACATTATCCATAACTTCGCATTTACGGGCTATCAGCTCCTTGTCTAAATCTGATGTATAAAAGAACAATCCTGATTCTGAATCTTTAAAATGCGTTAAAACAAATTCGGTTAATTTATCTGCGCTAAATATCCATTTTTCGTCAAAAGTCACCTCGTACAGACTTATGAACGCTTGAATTAACAAAGCATAATCGTCTAAAAAAGCGGATATAGACGCTTTACTCCCTTTATAGTTTCTAAAAAGTTTTCCGTTTTCAGCCAGCATATTATTCAAAATAAATACTGCATTTTTATTAGCTAATTCCAGAAACTGATTATCGTTGAAAGCTTTGTAAGCATCGCAAAGCCCTTTGAGCATTAATGCATTCCATGAGGTCAATATTTTATCATCCAGGCCCGGATGTACCCTTTTGTTTCTATGCTCCAGCAATTTCTCTTTTGCTTCAGATAATAGATTATTGAGTTTCTCTTCTGATATACTGAATTTATTTGCTACCTCTTCTTTAGTTTTTCTTATCCATGGATTATTGATTTGCTCTTCTTCCCAATTTCCGTCTTCGGTAATCTCATAGTAGTCATTAAATATCTCGGCAGTTTTACTGTCTAAAACTTTATTTATTTCTGCTTTATCCCAAGTATAAAATTTACCTTCTACACCTTCACTATCTGCATCTAAAGCTGAATAAAAGCCACTTTCTGGTGAGATCATTTCTCTTAACAGCCAGGAAAAGGTTTCGTAAACCACTTCTTTATAATGTTCATCTTTATAAAACTTATAGGCATCAGCATATAAACTCATCAATTGACCGTTATCATACAGCATTTTTTCAAAGTGAGGAATATGCCACTGATGATCTACAGAGTATCTGGCAAAACCTCCTCCCAAATGATCGTATATTCCACCTGCCGCCATTTTATCCAATGTAAGCTTTACAATTACCCTGGCGGCATCGTCTTTTTCCAGATGTGCTACTTTCATTAAAAAAGCCCAATTATCAGGCATGGGAAATTTAGGTGCTTTATTGTGTCCACCTTCCGAAAAATCAAAAAGCATTTTCCAGGGTTTTAGAATTCCCTGAATATCTTTTGGTTTATAGATTCTTTCTGTATTTACAAAAGTCAGCTTTTCTGACTGTCTAATTCCTTCAGTTAGCCTTACTGCATATTCTTCTGCTTCTTTAGGTGTATTTTGATAGAACTGAGCCAAATTCAATAACAAATTCCTCCAATCTTCTTTGCGAAAATAAGTTCCTCCATAAATAGGACGTTGATCCGGCAAACAGAAACAATTTAAAGGCCACCCCCCTCTTCCCGTCATTAATTGAACAGCATTCATATAAATCTGATCAATATCCGGTCGTTCTTCTCTGTCTACTTTTATACAAACAAAAAACTTGTTCATTATCACGGCAATGTCTTCATCCTCAAAACTTTCATGCTCCATTACATGACACCAATGGCATGCTGAATATCCTATACTCACCAAAATCAATTTATTTTCTTCTCTGGCTTTATTTAAAGCCTCTTCTCCCCACGGATACCAGTCTACCGGATTGTTAGCATGTTGCAACAAATAAGGTGACGATGAATTTATTAATCTATTTGCCATTTCTCTTTTTTTATGATTAGTACAAATGATGTTGTATCAATAAAGCGCTTAAATCTTCCTCATCTCCATTGAAAACATTCAGATCTGTTTTACCTCTTATGCCATCTACTGTAGCATTATCTGCATGCTGCCAGAATTTCCATTGCGTATTATCCAACTTCAATTTGGGTTGGTAATAATGTGCTACCCATAAAGGATAATCATCAAATTTCCCTTTCAAATAATCTACATAAAACTTATATCCCGTGTAAATTATTGGTTTCACCCTTACTTTCCGTTCAACTTCATCTAAGAATGCCTGAACATTTTCCTGCAGTTCTTTTTTAGAAAGATTACCTATCTCCTCAATATCTAAAACCGGAGGTAAATCGCCCATTTCAAATTTAGCTGTTTGCAGGAAAAAATGGGCTTGCCACTGTCCTGATTTTTTGGGTTTAAAATAATGATAAGCGCCTCTTATAATTCCATTTTCTTTACTCTCTCGCCAATTTCTCTGAAAATATGGATCTACCAACGTTACTCCCTCTGTTGCTTTTATAAAAGCAAAGTTTATTTTAACACCTTCATCACTCATTGAGTCTACCAGGTTCCACTTTATTTTTTGCTGGTATGAGGATACGTCTATTCCATGCACATAATATCTTCTGGGGATTTTCACATTAAATTTTTCGTAATGCGGATATTCATTAAATATAAACAGATCTTTTATCCACCTTGTAGTAGAAACTGTTGTCCTGATTATTTTACCATAATAAAATGGCGAAAGAATAAGCAATACAAGTATCAGAAGAATAAATTTATACTTATATTTTTCAGTAAATGTCTTTTTTTTTCGCTTCGGAGATACCTTTCGAACCTGCTTACTTACTACTTTTTTCTTAACTGATCTGGATTGCTTTGAGGATACGGACATTATTAGCTTTTGAACAGACAAAATTAACAAAACTTTTACTGCCCGGAAGTAGATCTGTTGAATGAAATAACAAAAGGAGCGGTTTGAAAACCGCTCCTTTTGTTATTTATTAAGTTGTGCAAAGTATTTATAAAACAAAGGAATGGTTTCTATGCCTTTATAATAGTTATACAAATCATATTTTTCATTAGGCGAGTGAAGATTGTCACTATCTAATCCAAAGCCCATTAAAACGGTTTTTACTTCTAATTCTTCTTCAAACAATGCTACAATAGGAATTGAACCACCGCCTCTGGTTGGTACAGGTGCTTTTCCGAAGGATTCTTCTATCGCTTTATATGCGGCCTGGTAAGCTACTGAATCTGTCGGCGTAACATAAGGTGCACCACCGTGGTGTTTTGTTACTTTTACTTTTACTGATTTTGGAGCTATACTTTCAAAATGTTTTGTAAACAAATCTGAAATTTTCTCCCAATCTTGTCCGGGAACCAATCTCATTGATATTTTTGCATTTGCTTTAGACGGTAAAACGGTTTTTGCTCCAACCCCTGTGTATCCGCCCCAAATTCCATTGACATCTAAAGTTGGTCTTGTTCCTGTTCTTTCTATGGTAGAATATCCTTTTTCTCCCCAGACCTCTTCTACGTCCAAATCTTTCTTATACTCTTCCAGATCAAAAGGTGCAGAATTCAATTCTTTTTGCTCTTCCTCAGAAAGTTCCAATACCCCATCATAAAAACCGGGAATGGTGATATGGTTATTTTCGTCATGCAACGAAGCTATCATCTGACACAAAATATTCACCGGATTAGCTACAGCCCCACCGTACACTCCCGAATGTAAATCTCTGTTTGGCCCCACAACCTCTACTTCCATGTAAGACAAACCTCTTAGACCTGTTTCTAAAGAAGGTGTTTCCATACTAATCATAGAAGTGTCTGATATTAAGACCACATCTGCTTTTAGTCGTTCTTTATTAGATGCTACAAACTTCCCTAAATTATCTGAACCTACTTCTTCTTCACCTTCAATCATGAATTTGATATTGCATAACAATAAATTGTTTTGCATCATCAGCTCAAAAGCTTTTACATGCATGTAAAACTGTCCTTTATCATCACAGGCTCCTCTTGCATAAATTTTACCATCTTTTATGGTTGGTTCAAAAGGTGGGGTTTTCCAAAGCTCTAATGGATCTGCGGGTTGTACATCATAATGTCCATAAACTAAAACTGTAGGTAAGGCGGGATCAATAATTTTCTCTCCGTACACGATTGGATACCCAGCTGTAGGACAAACTTCTACTTTATCCGCTCCGGCGTCCTTCAGCTTTTGAGCTACAAATTCTGCTGTAGCTAAAACATCATTTTCATGCACAGGGTCTGCACTAACAGATGGGTATTTTAAAAGTTCAATCAGCTCGTCTAAAAATCTGGTTTTATTTTCCTCGATATAATTTTTGATGGATTGCATAGTTTTCTGTATTTACACAAATATAGTATTTATACGAGGAGGAATATTTTTTCATAAAAAAAACAGCGAATTGTTACATTCGCTGTTTTTTATTTTTTATGATTAATCGTAATCACCCAAATTTTTCTTTGGCCCATACTGTATAGTATGTGGCAATACTTCTTTTTTCTCAGGTGTAACTTCTGATTCTTTAGAACATGATGTGGATAAAACCGTACCCAATACGATTAAACCTAGTAACATTTTTTTCATATTTTTGATTTTTATGGTTATTTATTTTTAAATATCACAACACAAGTATATTAAACATAAAAACAAAAAAGAAATTATTTTAAATAATAAAATAAATATAAACACAAATAAAAACAATAATCTTAACTTAAAATTAATTAATCATTAAATTAAATTTATGTGTTTTTTTAACACATATAAAGGTACTTTAGTAGAAGTAATGATACACTTCAAACAACTAGTAATTTATATTACGTTATTACCGCTTATGATGTTATCATCTTCATACGCTGAAGCTGATAAGGATCAAAAAAAGATAGACTCACTCCTTGATAAAAGCCTTGCTTTGTCAAGAGTTAATTTCATTGAGGGAATTGAGGCAGGAAATTTAGCCCTCACTTTATCTACAAAAAACAAAGACCAACGTTATATAGCTGAAAGCTTAAGAATATTAGGAGTTAATTACCATAATGTTAACAAAAGAGATAGTGCCATAAATTACTACTTAAAATCATTAACTATCTATACTAAAACTAAAGACAAGAAGGGCATTGCCAAGGTTTACAATAATCTCGGAAATTCTTATAAATACTTTAATAATGAAAAAGCATTCGCCTACTTTAGAAAAACAATAAAATTAGCTGAAGATGAATCACTATATAATTTAATAGCATCTGCTCATTTAAGCATAGGAACAATATACACTTATAATAAAACCTATGAGATAGCCTCTCATGAATATTATAAAGCCTTATCAATCTTTAAAAACATAAAAGATAAAAAAGGAGAATTAATTAGTTTTCAAAACATAGGAACAAACCAATTCTACTTAAACCAGTTCGATGATGCAAAACTAAACCTAAACAAAGCATATAAATTAGCAAAAGAACTAAATTTTAAAAACTCTCTATCTGGTATAAATCTGACTTTATCTGACATCAATATTGCTACACATCAATACGATAAAGCAAAAGAACATATAAACGAAGGCTTAAATCTTGCTAAAGAACTTTATGATGAAAAATTAATTTACGACTTTACTATTGCAGCATATGAGTTAGAAAAAAAACAAGGAAACTATAAAGCTGCTTTAGAAAATCTAGAAAAAATCCATTCAAAGGATAGTATAAATCATACAGAGAATGTTTCAAACATCCTTAACTTACATGAAGAACAGCAACAAACATTACAAAAACAAAAAGAATACGAAATAGCCCTTGCTAAACAGGAAAAAAACTGGATTATCATGGTTGCTGCAATTATTGTATCTATCCTTTCATTAATCCTTATATTAATCCTCCATAAAAACAAGAAAAAGGCAGAAAAAAGCAATATCCGGTTAAAAAAACTAAATGAAGAGATCTCTATTCAAAAAGAGAATTTAAATGTGATGAATCAGAAATTGGAAGATATTATAGCTGAAAGAACCAAGGATTTAATTAATAAAAACCAAAAACTTTCAGAATATTCCTCCCATCTCTCACATCAAATAAGAGGTCCAATAGCTACGCTTAAAGGATTAATTATGCTTTCGGAAGATGATTTAATGGGGGAAAAAGAATGTATCCAGCAAATGAAAAAATGTGTTGAAGATATTGACGAACAAATTATGGATATAAACATTGCACTACACGATCCTACCCGAAAAGGTCTAAGTAAAAAGTAATGCACACATAACTTTAGAATATTGCTGAATCATTCTTAATTTTGCATTTTAAAAAAACAAACTGATTTGGATTATTTAAAAGGGTTAAACCCATCTCAAAGACAAGCCGTAGAACAAACCGAAGGCCCGGTAATGATAGTTGCTGGTGCAGGCTCTGGAAAAACCAGGGTAATTACATATAGAGTAGCGCATTTAATACAAAAAGGAATAGATCCTTTTAACATATTAGTTTTGACTTTTACCAACAAAGCAGCAAAGGAAATGCGTGAGCGTATTATGAAAGTAGTTGGTTCCGAAGCTAAAAATATCTGGATGGGAACATTCCACTCCGTATTTGCTAAAATACTAAGAGTTGAAGCCGAAAAAATAGGTTATCCAAATAACTTTACCATATACGATACTGATGACAGTAAAAGCTTATTAAAAGCCATTTTAAAAGAAATGAGCTTGGATGATAAGCTATACAATCCAAACTTTGTATACGGTCGTATCTCCATGGCAAAAAACAACCTGATTTCTGCCGCCGAATATCTAAAAAATGATCAGATACAAGCTGACGATTTTTCTACAGGAAGAGGGCAACTGGGACAAGTTTACGCCACTTACACCGCCCGCTGCTTTAAAGCCGGCGCTATGGATTTTGATGATTTACTTTTTAAAACCAACGTTTTATTAAGAGACCATCCAGAAGTATTGCATAAATACCAACATAAATTCAAGTATTTGATGGTAGATGAGTATCAGGATACTAACTTTTCTCAATACCTGATAGTTAAAAAACTAGCTGCTGTAAATTACAATCTTTGCGTGGTTGGAGACGATGCGCAGAGTATTTACGGATTTAGGGGAGCTAACATTCAAAACATTCTTAATTTCCAAAAAGATTATCCGGATGTAAAAGTATTTAAACTGGAACAAAACTACCGTTCTACCCAAAATATTGTGAATGTTGCCAACAGCATCATTAAAAACAATGAGAATCAATTGGAGAAAAATGTTTTCTCGGATAACGATGAGGGCGATAAAGTAAGAATAACCAGATCTTACTCGGATAACGAAGAAGGCAAAAGTGTTGCCGAGTCTATTATTCAGGAGAGAAGTACTAAATCTCTGGATTGGAACGAATTTGCTGTATTATACAGAACCAATGCCCAATCCCGTTCTATGGAGGAAGGCCTTAGAAAACTTGGTGTACCTTATAAAATACATGGAGGTATGTCGTTCTACCAAAGAAAGGAAATCAAGGATCTGATTGCCTATTTTCGTCTCACTTTTAATAACAATGATGAAGAAGCCTTTAAGAGAGTTATCAATTATCCGGCAAGAGGTATCGGCAAAACCACAATAGACCGAATGATCGTTGCTGCCGATCAATACGGTAAATCATTATTTGAAATTGCATTAAATGCCCCTCAGTTTCTGGATAACAGAGCTGCTACCGCTGTAGGCAACTTTGCAACCATGATACAAAGCTTTGCTGCCGTAGCTAAAACCAGTACAGCTTACGATGCAGCACTTCATATTGCCCAACATTCTACCTTGTTAAAAGACCTTTACGACGATAAGTCCGTAGAAGGTTTGGCCAGATATGAAAACATACAGGAACTATTAAACGGTATCAAAGAGTTTTCTGAAAGAGAGGATATAGAAGATAGAAACCTGAGCGTTTTTATGGAAGATGTAGCGTTACTGACCAACGATGACAACGAAAAAGCAGAAGATAAAGACACTGTTTCTTTAATGACCATACACTCTTCTAAAGGTCTGGAATTTAACCAGGTGTATGTTGTTGGTTTAGAAGAAAATCTTTTCCCAAGTCAAATGTCTTTAAATTCAAGAGCCGATTTAGAAGAAGAAAGAAGACTTTTTTATGTAGCGGTTACCCGCGCAGAAAATAAACTGCATTTAAGTTACGCCACATCCAGGTTTAAATTTGGTACTCTGGTTAATTGCGAACCTTCTAGATTTTTAGATGAAATAGATCCTAAATATCTAGAAATAGATCTTCCTAAAAAGTCTGCCTTCGTAAGTAACGAAAAATCATCCTTCGATAACGAACGAACATTATGGAAAAGCACTACAGGAGGAGAAAGCAAAACAAATGATGTTTTTTCAAAACCCAAACCAGCATCTGCTCAAAAGGTAAAAACCACAGCTTTACTTTCAAAAGCGCATGTTCCCTCTCCTGATTTCAAACCAGAAGACACCTCTTCTTTACAGGTAGGGCAACAGGTAGAACATGAAAGATTTGGTTTTGGTAAAGTATTAAACCTGGAAGGAAATAAACCAGATATTAAAGCAACCATTTTCTTTAAAGATATAGGTCAAAAACAACTATTATTAAAATTTGCTAAATTGCGCATAGTGAGATAAAGATTATTTAGTAAAAAAAAGGTAACGGATAGTAGATTTATAGTTGCTTTGCTTATTTTTGTTGAACCTTTGAAAAACGTGGTGGTATCACCAACAGGAAAATATTTATAAAAAAGCGTAAAACCTTTGCTTTTAAGCAGTTTAAAATGAATAATACAAACGCCGAAGTTTTTGATTACAATACTTCAAGAAAAAAATTAATTCTTGCTGAATATGGTAGAAACGTACAAAATATGGTAGAATATATCTGTACGCTTCCTACAAAAGAAGAAAGAAACAAATACGCTCAGGTAGTTATAGATATGATGGGTTTTCTAAATCCTCATTTACGTGATGTACCTGATTTTAAACATAAACTTTGGGATCACCTGCATATTATTTCAGGATTTAAAATAGACGTAGACTCACCCTACCCTATTACTGCAAAGGAAAACATCAACTTTAAACCAGAACGCTTAGAATATCCACAAAGCAGAATCAGGTATAAACATTACGGTCATACCGTAGAAATGATGATCAAAAAAGCAAAAGAAGTAAACGATCCTGAGAAAAAACAGGCTATGGTAAGCTCCATTGCTAACTTCATGAAAGTAGCTTACGTACTATGGAATAAAGATTATGTAAATGACGAACAGATTCTTTCCGACCTAAGACATCTTTCTAATAATGAACTTGATTTATCCAATGTTACTTTACAAAAAGTAGATTTAAAGCCTGCCAACAATCCGTCAAGTAATGGTGGAATGAAGAAGTCTGTAAAAAACTTCAGACAAAACAACAACAATAATAATAACCATAACAAGAACCGTCAAAAAAATCAGAACGGAGGGAAAAGAAATTAATATATGAACGCATTTGAAATTCGTGGAGGGAAACCTTTAAAAGGAGAAATTATCCCACAAGGAGCCAAAAACGAAGCATTACAAATACTTTCTGCGGTTTTACTTACCCCTGAAAAGGTTACGATAAGTAATATTCCAGACATCAAAGATGTCAACAAATTAATAGAGCTTCTTGGCGATTTAGGTGTAGAAGTAAACAGGTTAAACAAAGATACGTACGAATTTACGGCAGCAAATATCAATCTCGAATTCTTTCAATCGCAAACGTTCAAAGCAAAAGGAGGAAGTCTCAGAGGCTCTATCATGATTGTTGGTCCGTTACTTGCCCGTTTTGGTAAAGCAGCCATCCCTAAACCAGGTGGCGATAAAATCGGAAGAAGACGTTTAGACACCCATTTTCTTGGTTTTGAAAAATTAGGTGCCAAATTTGTATACAATCCGGAAACCAATTTCTTTAATGTAGATGCTACCGGCCTTAAAGGAACTTATATTCTTTTAGACGAAGCTTCGGTTACAGGAACTGCAAATATTGTGATGGCTGCAGTTTTAGCCAAAGGTACCACAACTATTTATAACGCGGCCTGCGAACCTTATCTACAACAGCTTTGCAAAATGCTGAATAGAATGGGAGCCAAAATCAGCGGTATTGGTTCTAACCTATTAACCATTGAAGGGGTAGATTATTTACGCGGTACAGAACACCGTCTATTGCCAGATATGATAGAAATAGGATCTTTTATTGGTTTAGCTGCCATGACCGGATCTGAAATCACCATTAAAGATGTTTGTTACAAAGAGTTAGGCATTATCCCTTCTGTTTTTAGTCGTCTGGGGATTAAAATGGAATTAAAAGGAGATGATATCTATATACCTGCTCAAGAACATTACGAAATAGATACTTTTATTGACGGATCTATCCTTACCGTAGCAGATGCTCCGTGGCCCGGTTTTACACCTGACTTACTTTCTATTGTACTGGTAGTTGCTACACAAGCAAAAGGGTCGGTACTTATTCATCAGAAAATGTTCGAAAGCCGACTTTTCTTTGTGGATAAACTGATAGACATGGGCGCGCAGATTATCCTTTGCGATCCGCATAGAGCAACAGTAATTGGCTTAGATAAAAAATATAAATTAAAAGGTATAGAGATGACCTCTCCTGATATCAGAGCAGGAGTTTCTCTCCTCATCGCTGCATTATCAGCAACCGGAAAATCAACCATTTACAATATAGAACAAATAGAAAGAGGATATCAGGATATAGACACCCGTTTAAAAGCGCTGGGTGCAGATATCAGAAGAATATAACAAGAAACTCTCCTACCCGGAGAGTTTTTTGTTTATTGTCACATTTATCTTCATTAGAAAACCTAAATTTAGATTTTCAGTTTAACCTTAAAAACGTATTTATGTCAAACATCAAGCATATACTAAGAGATCTTATCATTAACATATTTGAGAACAATGGTAATAAGTCTCTAAATTACAAGCAAGTATCAGCAAAACTGAATATTATCGACCCTGAGTCTAAGAAAACAATACTTGCCATTTTAAAAGAAGACTCAAAAACAGGAATATTTAAAGAATCTGAACAGGGCAAATATCAGCTAAAAGAAGTCAAAACATTCCAGACCGGTATCATAGATCTGGCAAATGACGGATCCGCTTATTTGGTGGCTGATGATGAAACTGAAGAAAAAGATATTTATATAGCTCCGAGAAAACTACGCAGAGCATTACATGGAGACCATGTCAAAATTTACGTTTACGCCAGTAAAAAAGGTAAAAGAAAAGAAGGAGAAGTTGTCGAAATCCTTAAAAGAGCCAAATACGAATTTACCGGTATTGTAAAAGTATCTCAGCATTACGCTTTTTTTATACCGGATGACCGGAAAATGCTTTACGATATTTTTATTCCACTGGAAGATCTTAATGGTGCAAAAAACGGTGTAAAAGCATTAGCAAGAATAACAGATTGGCCCGAAGGAGCTAAAAACCCGGTAGGTATTATTAAAAGCGTTCTGGGTAAAGAAGGAGAAAATGATACAGAAATGAACGCCATATTGGCTGAATATGGTTTCCCATTAAAATTTCCTGATGAAGTAGAAGAAGAAGCAAATGCTATTTCCGACAAAATACCCGCCGAAGAAATCAAAAAAAGACGAGATTTCAGGGATATTTTAACCTTCACCATAGACCCTTTTGATGCAAAAGATTTTGATGATGCTATTTCTTTTAGAAAACTGGAAAACGGCAACTACGAAATAGGTGTTCATATTGCAGATGTATCCCATTACGTTACTCCCGATACACCTCTGGATAAAGAAGCTTACGAACGTGGTACTTCTGTTTATTTAGTAGACAGGGTAATTCCAATGTTACCCGAACGATTATCTAACAATTTATGTTCGTTACGTCCTAACGAAGAAAAACTTTGTTTTTCAGCCGTTTTTGAAATGAATGACGATGCACAAATTATAACCGAATGGTTTGGCAAAACAGTAATAGAATCTAACCGACGTTTTGCCTATGAAGAGGTACAGGAAATTATAGAAGCAAAAAGTGGTGAATATGCAGATGAAATACTTAAAATAAACGATCTGGCATATATTCTAAGAGACAGGAAGTTTAAACAGGGTGCCATTAATTTCGAATCTACAGAAGTAAAATTTAAACTAGACGAAACGGGAAAGCCTATTGGCGTTTATGTAAAAGAAAGAAAAGATGCACATAAACTTATTGAAGACTTTATGTTGCTGGCCAACAGAAAAGTTGCCGAGTTTATTTCAAAAAAAGGAAAAGGAAAACATAAATTAACATTTATATACCGCGCCCACGACTCTCCAAATCTAGAAACCCTGAATGCTTTTTCTCAGTTTGCATCCAGATTTGGTTATAAAATATCAACAAAATCCGATAGAGACATTGCCCGTTCCATGAATAAGTTAATGAGTGAGGTTGAAGGTAAAAAAGAACAAAATGTACTTACTCAATTAGCGATAAGATCAATGGCAAAAGCCATTTACACGACTAAAAGCAGCAGCCATTATGGTTTAGCATTTGATTTCTACACCCACTTCACCTCTCCTATCCGTCGTTATCCGGATGTTATGGTGCACAGGTTACTTGAACATTATATACATGGCGGAGACAATGCCAATGCAGAGCATTACGAAAAAATGGCCGTTCATGCCTCCCAAATGGAGAAAAAAGCTGCTGATGCTGAACGAACTTCCATTAAATATAAACAAGCCGAATACCTTCAGGACAATATTGGTCAGGTTTATATTGGTATTGTTTCCGGTGTTACAGAATGGGGAATGTATGTAGAAATTGAAGAAAACAAATGCGAAGGAATGATAAGACTAAGAGATATTGCTGATGATTTCTATACACTGGATGAGAAAAACTATTGTATTATTGGACAACGGAAGAAAAAGATATACCAACTGGGTGACGAAGTAAAAATAAAAGTAAAGCGAGTAGATTTAAGTAAAAGACAGATTGATTTCACTTTAATTACTGATTAAGCTTTATTGTTTATAAATTCGCCGTTTTATTTTTAGCCCGAGATGTACAGTATACCAGAATTGCAGCAAATCTTAGATAAAGCAGTTACAAGCTATCAATACCCAAACCAACCACAGGAATTATATGAACCTGTATCATACTTATTAGGCTTGGGCGGAAAAAGATTAAGACCCGCTTTATTATTGATGGCTGTAGACGCATTTGGAGGTAATGTATTACAGGCTACCAAACCTGCCTTAGCTATAGAGTTTTTCCATAATTTCACGTTAATGCATGATGATATCATGGATAAAGCTCCTCTTAGAAGAGGTAAACCTACCGTACATGCAAAATGGAATGACGCTGTAGCTATTTTATCCGGCGATATAATGTTGATAGATGCTTATAAACTAATTTCACAAGTTGAAGCGTCTATCTTACCCCAAGTTTTAAGTCTGTTTAACACTACTGCACAAGAAGTTTGCGAAGGACAGCAATTTGATATGAACTTTGAAAAAGAAGCTAGTGTCAGTATTGCTAATTATCTGAATATGATAAGGCTTAAAACTGCAGTATTACTAGGAGGAGCATTAAAAACAGGAGCATTAATTGCACACGCAAGCACATCAAACCAAAATTTGATCTATAATTTTGGTGTCAACCTGGGAATAGCTTTTCAATTACAAGACGATATATTAGATGTTTATGGCGATCCCGAAAAGTTTGGAAAACAGATAGGCGGTGATATTATTTCCAACAAAAAAACATTTTTGCTAATAAAAGCTTTGGAACTGGCTAAAGGATCCGATCAAAACCTGTTAATTAGTCTATTAGAAAACAAGTCTATTAAAGCAGAAAGCAAAGTAGAACAGGTAACAAATCTATACGATAAACTTTCTATAAAAAATATAGCAGAAGAGGCTATGTTAGATTTTGCAAACCGAGCTATAGAATCTTTAAATGCGATAGCAATTCCTGAAGATAAAAAATCTGTTCTAAAAGATTTTGCCACACAACTTATCCAGAGAGAACATTAAAAACTGAGCCTAAAATGCTTTAGGGATTATCGCTGAATGTCTATATTGAACTGAACGAGGTATCACGATAATAATTTTGTGTTTTTGATATCCACTCAAACTCATCCCAGAAAACTTTTAAAGCTATTCTAATACTTATTTTAAAATACCTCTAAATTTCATAGATATGCTATTAAATAAAGCATATTTATGATATATTAGTTATTTATATACAACAAAATTCCTAAACAATAATTTATGAACGAGGTAACAATAAAAGTAGGTCCTTTAGAAAGCATGTTAGCACATAACGGCACTTACGGACCTTATGGTGGTGCTTATATTCCACCAGTTTTAGAGGGACAATTAACTAAACTGGCAGATTTCTTCGATCAGGAAGTATTAAAAGACGACTTTAGAAAAGAATTCATTACCATATTGAAACAATATGTAGGTCGCCCCTCACCTTTATACTACGCAAAAAACCTAAGTGATTACGTAGGTTCTAAAATATATCTTAAAAGAGAGGACCTCAACCATACCGGATCTCATAAAATCAATAACTGCATAGGACAAATCTTGTTGGCAAAAAAAATGGGCGCACAAGAAGTTATAGCAGAAACCGGTGCCGGACAACATGGTGTAGCAACAGCTACTGCCGCTGCAATATTAGGCATCCCTTGCAAAGTATTTATGGGAGAAATTGATGCAGAACGTCAAGCATTAAATGTACGCCGTATGCGTTTATTGGGCGCAGAAGTAGTTACCACCAATCTGGGAAGTCGTACATTAAAAGATGCAGTTGACGCCGCTTTGGGGTACTATATAGAAAATCCTTCGTCTTTTTACCTTTTAGGATCACACGTAGGACCACACCCATACCCTAAAATGGTAGGTTACTTTCAATCAGTAATCGGAAACGAAGCAAAACAACAAATTCTTGCTGAAGAAGGAAGATTACCTAAACATATTTTTGCTGCCGTTGGCGGCGGATCTAATGCTATTGGTCTTTTTTCAGGATTTTTAGCAGATAATGAAGTAGAAATTCATGGCGCAGAAGGTGGCGGAGAAGGTACTTATCCAAATACAGCTGCTACATTATCTTTTGGTAAACCTGCCGTTTTCCAGGGTACCATGTCCTACTGCCTGGTAGACGAAGATGGAAATCCAATTCCTTCCAAATCTATTGCCGCAGGTTTAGATTACCCGGGAATATCTCCACAGCATGCCCAATTAAAAGACACCGGAAGGGCAAATTATTATCCAATAACAGATAAAGAAGCAGTTGATGCTTACAAGCTTTTATCCAAATTAGAAGGTATTACTCCCGCCATAGAATCATCACATGCAGTAGCATTAGCTATTAAACTGCTTAAAGATAAAGGAGAACTGGCAGTAATAAACGTCTCTGGACGAGGAGATAAAGATGTAGAGAGAGAAATGTAATTCTCTATAAAAACTTTCGTTCCTTCCAATCAAAAACAAATACTACTACATTAGTAGTATTTGTTTTTGATTCCTTACCTTCGTTGCCTGAAACGTTCTTGTAGGTATTATCATCCTCATAATTAGTGGGTAATGAAGATTACCCTTAAAAAGGAATCGTGTGTAAATCACGAGCTGTCGCGCAACTGTAAATAACATCAAAGTTGTAACCCTTGTTGTCCATTGTTCTATTAAAGAATGAGAAGGACGGTTACAATGTTATAAGCCAGGAGACTTGCTGATTATGATAAGGTTTGTGCTTTCGCGATAAGAAGTAATTGATCAGGGTTTATTTAAAAAATCAGGTGGATGATTTACGCCTCGTTATGTCCTTTTTTTGCCCATTTTCAAGATTGCACTTTCCTAAATAACTACCTGAACATTAATTGTTTAATATTTAATTATTTCAAAAAAATGCAAAAAAACAATCTGGGATACCCGCGAATTGGTGTCAAAAGAGAATTGAAAAAAGCGAACGAACAGTACTGGTCCGGAAAAATAACCAGACAAGAGTTGTTTAACACCGCAAAAACGCTAAAAGAAAAAAACTGGGAGCAACAACAAAAAGCAGGAATAGACTTAATCCCTGCAAACGATTTTAGCTTTTACGATCAGGTTTTAGACTTATCTTTAGTATTAGGCAATATTCCTACAAGGTATAATCCGGTAGTTGTTCAAAACAAAAACAACACAGAACTGGATCTTTATTTTGCCATGGCCAGAGGTCACCAAAAGGATGGATTAGATATTAAAGCGATGGAAATGACCAAATGGTTTGATACTAACTACCATTACATTGTACCTGAGTTTTATAAAGATCAAAAATTCCAATTGTTCTCTGATAAAATATTCAATGAGTTTACAGAAGGACATCGTTTTTTAAAAAAAGCTCCGAAAACAGTTCTTATAGGACCTTTAACCTATCTGCTTTTAGGGAAAGAAAAAGAAGAAGGTTTCGACAAATTGGATTTATTACCCAAACTATTACCCGTTTATGAAGAAATACTGAATAAATTATCTGCCTTAGGCGCAGAATGGATACAGTTTGACGAACCATTTTTGGTTTTAGATCTTAACGAAAAACAAAAACAAGCTTATCTGGAAGCTTATAATTATTTGAGAAGAAAAACCAAAGGAATTAAATTTTTATTAACTACCTATTTTGGGGAACTGGGAGATAATACCGAATTGGCAACTTCTTTACCTGTTGATGCCTTACATATAGATCTGGTTAGGGCTCCGCAACAACTTACTACTGTTTTAGCATCCTTAAAACCTCACCAATTGTTGTCTTTAGGTGTTGTGGATGGCAGAAACATTTGGAAAAATGATTATTCAAAATCAATTAATCTTATTCAACAAGCCATTGACAAGCTAGGAAAAGACATGGTGTTAATAGCTCCATCCAGCTCTCTTTTACATACGCCTATAGATTTGAGTCAGGAAACAGAAATAGATCCTGAAATTAAAAACTGGATGGCTTATGCTCAGGAAAAACTGGTTGAAATAGCAGAGTTAGCCGAAATAATAGATGGAAACACAGATTTCCTGGCAAAAAACCAGGAAGCAATCAATAATAGAAAAAGATCTTCTAAAATACACAAACCTGTGATAAAACAGCGTACAGAGGCCATTACTGAAAATGATGCGCAAAGAAGAAGCAATTTCGCAACCAGACAAAAAATTCAACAAGAAGTTTTCAATTTACCTTTATTCCCTACCACAACCATAGGTTCTTTTCCTCAAACAGATGAAATTAGAAAACTAAGAGCTGATCTTAAAAAAGGAAATATTACTCAGGAACAATACGATCAACAAATTGCTACAGAAACCATCGAAGCTATTAAATGGCAGGAAACAACCGGAATAGATGTTTTGGTACATGGAGAGTTTGAACGTAATGACATGGTTGAATATTTTGGAGAGCGTTTAGATGGTTTTTTATTCTCCAAAAACGGATGGGTACAAAGTTATGGTAGCCGTTGTGTAAAACCTCCGGTAATTTATGGTGATGTTAGCAGACCTGCAGACATGACTGTTAAATGGACTGCTTTTGCTCAGCAACAAACCCAAAAGCTAATGAAGGGAATGTTAACCGGACCGGTGACCATTTTACAATGGTCTTTTGTAAGAGATGACCAACCTAGAAGCAAAACTACAAATCAAATAGCATTAGCTATTAGGGATGAAGTAGTTGCACTAGAAAGTGCAAACATTAAAGTTATCCAGATTGACGAACCGGCTATACGCGAAGGTTTACCTCTACGTAAAAAAGATTGGGATGCTTATCTGGACTGGGCTATTAAAGCTTTCAGAATTTCTGCCAGCGGAGTAAATGACGAAACGCAAATACATACCCATATGTGTTATAGCGAATTCAACGACATTATACGTCACATTGCGGCTATGGACGCTGATGTTATTACCATTGAAACGTCCAGATCTGATATGGAATTATTGTCTGCTTTCTCAGACTTTAAATATCCAAACGAAATTGGTCCTGGGGTTTATGATATCCACTCTCCACGTATACCGTCTGTAGAAGAAATGGTATCACTTTTAGAAAAAGCTATTGCTTTATTGCCTGCCAGAAATATCTGGATTAATCCAGATTGTGGTTTAAAAACCAGAAAATGGCCTGAAACAAAACAAGCTTTGGAAAATATGGTTAAAGCTGGTGAACAACTGAGAGCTAAAATCAGTGAATCTGCTTTAGCTTAAAAGTTAAGAGTGCGGTATTGTAATATACTGCACTCTTTTTGTTTCTCCCTTCTTCCTAAGAATTTTTACTTTATTCAAATACTCAGTCATTTATAAAACAGCAAATTTACTTACCTTTGCGCCCTCATGATTGCGATTAACGACTTAACATTTCTAATTGGATCCAGGGCTTTGTATAACGAGGCTAACTGGCATATAAAACCTGGTGACCGCGTAGGATTAATTGGTGCAAATGGAACAGGAAAATCAACTCTACTAAAATTGATTGTGGGAGAATACACTCCAACATCAGGTAGTATTTCCATGTCAAAAGAATTAAAGATAGGCTATCTTAATCAGGATTTATTATCTTATGAATCTCACAATAGCATTTTGCATGTAGCCATGGAAGCTTTTGAACGCCAGAACCAATTGCACCATGAAATAGAAGAGCTGCTAAAAAAGATAGAAACTGATTACTCTGAAGATACACTTCGTAAACTGAGCAATAGACAAGAAGAGTTTGCGGCTTTAGACGGCTATAACATAGAATACAGAGCTAACCAAATTTTGGCGGGTCTGGGTTTTAGCGAAGAAGATCAGCACAGGGCATTAAATACCTTTTCAGGAGGTTGGCGTATGCGCGTAATGCTAGCTAAAATTCTTTTGCAGGATCCGGATATATTACTACTGGATGAGCCCACTAACCACATGGACTTACCTTCTATTAAATGGTTAGAAAATTATCTTATGGGATTTGAAGGCGCCATTGTAATTGTATCTCACGACCGTTATTTTCTGGATAAAATAGTGAATAGAATTGTGGAATCCCGAAAAGGGAAATTAACTTCTTATTCAGGTAATTACACTTATTACCTGGAAGAGAAAGAGTTAAGATCTGAAATACAACGTGGGGAATTTAAAAATCAGCAAGCAAAAATAAAACAGGAAGAACGTCTTATCGAACGTTTCAGAGCCAAGGCTTCTAAAGCAAAAATGGCTCAGTCCAGAATGAAAGCGCTGGAAAAAATGGAACGTGTAGAAGATGTTGATGATGATAATCCTACCGTAAATTTCAGTTTCAAATTCACCAAAGCTTCGGGACGACATGTTATCCGGATAGAGAACGCCTACAAAAGTTATCCGGCTATAGACATTCTGGAAAATGCTGATGCAATTATCGAAAAAGGTGATAAAATTGCATTAATTGGGGCAAATGGTAAAGGTAAATCTACTTTACTCAGAATTATAGCAGGGACTGAACCTTTTGAGGGAAAATGTGAAACGGGACATAATGTTACTGAAACATTTTTTGCTCAGCATCAGTTGGAATCATTACATCTGGAAAACTCCATATTAGAGGAATTACAATCTTTTGCTCCAAAACACACAGATACGGAGCTACGTTCTTTACTAGGTTGTTTTTTATTTACCGGAGATGATGTATTTAAGAAAATCAAGGTTTTATCCGGGGGAGAAAAATCCAGAGTTGCACTTGCCAAATCGTTAACTACCGATTCTAACTTTCTTATTCTGGATGAGCCTACCAACCACCTTGATATTCAATCCGTAAATATCCTTATACAAGCGTTACAACAATACGAAGGTACTTTTATTACCGTATCCCACGATCGTTATTTTCTGGACAATGTAGCCAACAAAATTTGGTTTATAGAAGATAAAAAAATCAAGGAATATCCGGGAACTTACGAAGAATATGAAGAGTGGCAGGTTACCCGTGACAAAAACAGCAAGCCTGTTGAGGTAAATAAAGAACCTAAGAAAGAAAAAGCAAAAAAAGAGGAAGTAACTAAATCTGTTTCCGATGATACAAGCAAACAGCTTAAAAAACTAAATAATCAGTTACAGAAACTGGAAGAGGAAATTGAAGCTCAAAACTTATCTGTCCAAAAATTGGAAAGCGAATTGGGTAACGAGGCAATATATAGCGATGCTGAAAAACTAAAATCTGTGAATGACAATTATAGCATAGCAAAAATGGATTTGGAAAAACTTCAGCAAAAATGGGAAAAAATGGCCGAAGAAATCTTAATTCTGGAAGAAAGCCTCTAACAAAAAAAACTCCGGAATACTATAAAAATTCAGTATTCCGGAGTCATATATCAAAAGGTTTATTAAAACCTATTTTATTTATCTTATTTGCCCGTCGCCAGTAACAAACCATTTCTCGGTAACCAGTTTTTCCAATGCAAAAGGACCTCTGGCGTGAAGTTTCTGTGTAGAAATACCTATCTCTGCACCTAATCCAAACTCTCCTCCATCAGTAAATCTGGTAGAAGCATTTGAATAAACTGCAGCAGCATCAATATCATTCATAAACTTCTCTATTTTGGCTGCATCTTTAGATATAATGGCTTCTGAATGTTTTGAAGAATGTTCCGTAATATGTTCTATAGCTTCATCCACACCATCAACCACCTTTACCGAGCATTTTAAAGACAAAAATTCACGGCCAAAATCATCTTCTGCTGCTTTTTGCAAAAGTTTATACCCTTCTTTATTCAATATCTTATAAGCTTCTTCATCAGCAAAAATCTCTACCTCAAATTCAGCTAATTTAGGAGCTACTTTGTTTAGTAAATCTGCAGCTACTTTTCTGTCTACCAAAATAGTATCTAACGAATTACATACTGATGGTCTTGTAACTTTAGCATTAGTAATAATATCTGCAGCACTATCCAAATCTGCGGTTTCCTCCACATAAGTATGGCAAACCCCCGCTCCTGTCTCAATAACAGGAACTTTAGCGTTACTTCGCACAAAATCAATCAATTGCTGGGAACCTCTTGGAATAATAATATCTACATATTTGGTAGCGGTAAGCAGCTCACCCACGAAAGCTCTGTCAACAGGTAATAACTGTACAATTTCTTCGCTAACTCCATGCTTTTTCAGCACTTCCTTGATTATGTTGACCAAACAAATATTAGTATAAAAAGCATCAGAACCACCTCTAAGCACACAAACATTCCCAGACCTTATACATAAAGAAGCTACGTCTATAGTTACATTAGGTCTTGATTCATATATTACACCAACCACTCCTAACGGAACTGATTTCTTTTGCACTTTTAACCCATTTTTCAACGTTTTTTCAGAAAGCACCTGTAAAGTCGGATCTTCCAAAACAGCTACTTCTCTGATACTTTCTGCCAATCCGTTAATACGTTCGGCATTCAGTAACAATCTGTCTTTTTTAGGGTCACTATCATCCATCTTAACCAAATCTTTAGCATTTTCTGCTATAATCAGGTCGGTGTTTTTCACTAGTTCATCTGCCAAATCCTTCAATATCTCCTCCTTCTGCACCGAAGAAAGATTCTTTACTACTCTGGTAGCTTCAGATGCTGATTTTAATATATGACTTATAGTTTCCATTCTTATTATTTATACCAAAACAATATCATCGGCATGTGCCAATTCCAGGTTTTGTTTACTTTCTGTAAGTTTCAACGTTTTTGAATCTATTTTCGCTTTAGCTATCGCCACAACCAGATTTTTTTCATTTAAAATCTGAAAAACTTCTCCGGGCTCAAAATCACGGATAACAGACTTTACTCCCACCGCCAATAAGCTTCGCCTTTTTTCCAAAGCTTTTTCGGCCCCTTCATCAACCGTTACCGCTCCGCTGATTAAGCTTCCACTCGCTAGCCATTTATTTCTGGACGATATTTTCTTCGCTTGCGGATGACAAACTGTTCCGGTTTCGCCCTTAATACTTTTTAATATCCCATCTTCTGTTCTTACACCAAAAATAACCGCTTTTATTCCCATCTGTGTAGCCAAACGGGCAAAATTAAGCTTAGATGTCATTCCCCCTAAACCTACAGAAGATTTATCTGTACGAGCTAAAGATAAAGCTTCTTTATCAATAACTTTTAATTCTGGCACTACATTTCCTTCTGCGTCTAATACTCCGGGAACAGATGTACTAAACAATACTTGCTCGGCACCAAAACCAACAGCTATTAATGTAGCAAGCTCATCATTATCCGAAAATTTCAATTCCAGATTACTCACCACATCATTTTCGTTGGCAACAGGTATAATATCGCTTTTCCAAAGCTCTTCGTAAGTTTTTTTCAACTGCAAAAACTGATCGCGGTTAGAAAAATGACCTCTTTCGCATAAGCTCTGTGCAATGGCTAATTTATAGGGTTCAAAATACTTCGAATATATCTGCAGCAATAAGGGATTTCCTATAGCTGCTGCTGCTTTTCGTTGAATTAAGGTTCCTTTATAACCCTTAATATATTTTTTACCTGCGGCAACAGCTCCAGACGAAACTAAAACAATGTTATAATCGTTATGTAAAACAGCAACCTGTCTGGCTATTTCGCTAACCACCTGCTCGTCCAGTTCTCCATTTGTGGTAATAGACGCTGATCCAAATTTTATAACAACGATTGGCTTCTTCATATATTTTTAAGCTGAAAGTACACAAAAACCAGCTTTACAGGTTCTCTTTATTTAAGCTTGTAAAGCTATAAAATTGCGAGGCTAAAAAAAACTATTAAACCGTATTCTTTTAATTTTTACGGGGCTATGTTTTTCGTAGAATCACCTGCAAATTTATTAGCTATAATACTTGCAATAATCAGCTGGGCAGTATGATAAATCATTAAAGGTAATAGTATCAACCCCATTTGATCTGATGTTGGAAAAAGTATTTTAGACATGACAGTACCATGCACCAATGATTTTTTAGATCCGCAGAATATCAGGGTTATCCTATCTTCGCTATTAAATCCTAATAGTTTACTCAACAAGTTAGTAAGTTCTAATACTAAAAAGAATAATGCCACTGTTGATAGTAACAATTGCAGTAAATCTTTCACTCCTATTAATGCAAACACGTTTTCGCTAAACGATTCGCAAAATGCGGTAAATATGATTAAAAGGATAATAGACTGGTCAAATTGCTTTAATCTTTTATTATATTTTTCTGCAAACCATGCGTATTTTCTATGCAATAGAAGTCCCAACAGAACAGGAACAACTACTTGGATGAGTAATTTTATGATGACACTACTCAGATCAAAATCATTTGTTGCTTTTTCAGACATCCAGAATTCCATCCATATTGGTGTTATAAAAACTCCCAGTAAACTAGATATGCTGGCATTAAATATGGCTGCCGGCATATTTCCTCTTGCTATAGAAACCATTACTACAGACGAAGAAACTGTTGATGGAAGCGCAGCTAAATAAAATAAACCTGTCCAAAAAACGTCTGATTGAAATGATGGAATTATTTTATGTAATAGAATAACAAGTAACGGAAAAAGAATAAAGGTTGATGCATGCACCAAAACATGCAACTTCCAATTGGCTAATCCTTCTTTCAGTTTTTTGGGACTCAATTTCAATCCATAGAAAAAGAAAATAAGAGACACACAAAAATTGGCTATTTCTGCTAATGGAATAGGACTTTCTTTTGCCCCTACTGATGGAAATATATAGGCTAACAAAATAGCAATGGCTATTCCTAATAAAAAACCGTCAAACCCGTAAGATGAGGCTTTTTTTGTTAATCTACTAAGTACACTCATAATAGCGACAAATAATGTTCTGATTTGGGAATTATATTATTCATTCAAGCAGTTTTGCTGCAAAGTTATCTTCCACTTTCTTTCAGTAACTCCAATACATATTTATCCACCGGAAAGGTTAAATCATTTGTACTTAAAGAATTTACACCACACCATCTAAAGCTTTGCTTATTTTCAGTTTGTTGGCCTTCAAAATCAAAAGGCTGGATAGCTATTTTTATATTTAAGGATTCTGCAGGTTTAACCTTATAGTAAATAGAAAGTAATTGTTCATCAGAAAATAAAGATTTCACAAAAAAATCTGTCGTATAATAATGCTCAATAACTTCTATATTTAATTGACATTCTTCTAAAAACTCTCTTTTTAATCCGTCAATAGTTCCCTCTCCCAATTCTAATCCTCCTCCGGGAAACTTTGTAAATTTGTAGCCTTTTATTTCTTCGTCTGTGAGTAAAATCTCTCCGGCTTCATTAATCAACAAACCATAAACCCTAACGTTAAATTTATCCATCACTATTAATCTTTATCAAAATGCTTTTGATTTTTAGTAACATTACCAATATGCCATTCTATATTTATAGTTTGAGGCTCTTTTCTTACAGGACACTCTTTCATATTACAATAATGACAACATTCTGGTAAACAAGGATCTGCATGTACAAATAGTTCTGCTTTATAATCTCCAGAATTCATTGCTTTATCAATATCAGAAACCTCCTGATGCACTTTCACCAAATCAAAATAGTACGGAAGCGTTACGTGACAATCTATGTGGTAAGTTTCTCCATATTTCTGCACTCTTAGGTTATGCACATCAATCCACTCATCACGTCTGTAAGTATTAAAATGCTTTAAAAGGTTTTTCACAAACTCTATATCGGATTCATCCATTAACCCTCCAATAGAAATACGTGTAAGCTTATACCCATTATAAATGATATAAAAACCTAAAGCAAAGGAAATTAAACTATCTATCCATGATAAATTAGTTAAGTAAATCAGTACTAAACCAATAATTAATCCAAATGAGCTTACCGCATCTGTACCTAAATGCTTACCATCAGCAACAATCGTTAAAGAGTTCATTTTCTTCCCTTCTTTAACCATATACCAGCTCAAAACACCGTTAACTATCCCGGTTATCCCTATCAGAAAAGCACCTTGCAGCAATTCTTTAATGGGTTCGGGATAAAAAACATTATAAGTTGTTTTAGATATAATAATAATACCTGCAATAATTATAAGTACACCTTCTAAAAAAGCTGAAAAAAATTCAACCTTTCCATGTCCGTATGGGTGGTTTTGATCTTTAGGAAGTGATGCAAAATAAATACTAAAAAAAGCAAAAGAACTAGCTATTACATTAACTATGCTTTCTGCCGCATCTGTTAATATCGCATTTGAATTGGTTAAGAAAAACGCAGTAAATTTCACCAACATCAGCAAAACACCTACACTTAATGATACCAGAACTATCTGTTTTTTCTTCTTCACTTTTTATTGTAATTTGAATGCAAACTTAAAAATAGAAATTACTACAGACAAAAAACTATTCATTATATTTGCCTCCCAAAGCTAAAATCATGAGTATTTTATCAGACAGAATAAATAACCTATCAGAATCAGCCACGCTAAAAATGACCAAATTAGGTCGAGAATTAGCATCAAAAGGCATTAATGTAATTAGTCTAAGTGTAGGAGAACCAGACTTTAACACACCAAATCATGTTAAAGAAGCTGCAAAAAAAGCATTGGATGATAACTACACACGTTACTCTCCGGTACCTGGATATCCTGACCTTCGTCAAGCTATTGTAAACAAACTAAAGACAGAGAATAATCTGGATTACGATGTATCGCAAATTGTAGTTTCTACAGGAGCAAAACAATCGTTATCTAACGTAATTTTGACTTTGATTAATCCAGGAGACGAAGTAATTATTCCTACGCCTTATTGGGTTTCATACTCAGAAATGGTAACACTTGCCGAGGGTAAATCTGTTTTCATTGATACAACTATAGAAAGTGATTTCAAAATTACGCCAGAACAACTAGAAGCAGCTATTACTCCAAAAAGTAAGTTGTTTATGTTTTCTTCACCTAACAACCCTACAGGTACAGTTTATAGTAAAGAAGAATTAGCTGCTTTGGCAAAAGTATTTGAAAAGCACCCTAATATTTTCATCCTTTCAGATGAAATTTACGAACATATTAACTTTGTAGACAAACACGAATCTATAGCTCAATTTCCAAGCATCAAAGATCGCGTAATTATCATAAACGGTTTCTCTAAAGCATTTGCCATGACTGGCTGGCGTTTAGGATACCTTGCGGCTAACAAAGAAATTGCAGCTGCAAACGACAAATTACAAGGTCAAACTACTTCTGGCACTTGCTCTATTGCTCAAAGAGCTGGTATAGTAGCTTACGAACAAGGCTTAGATTCTGTTAATGAAATGAAAGAGGCTTTTGCCCGTCGTCGTCAATTGGTATACGATTTATTAAAAGACATTCCGGGAGTTAAAACGAATTTACCAGAAGGTGCGTTTTACTTTTTTCCTGAGATCAGTTCTTTCTTCGGTAAAAAAGATGAAAATGGTAACGTAATCAGCAATTCTTCTGATCTTGCTCTTTACTTACTCAATGTTGGACATGTTGCTACCGTAGGTGGCGATAGCTTTGGTAACGACAATTATATTCGTTTATCTTACGCTGCTTCTGATGAAAGTTTAGTAGAGGCATTAAGAAGAATAAAAGAAGCTTTAGGACAATTAAAATAACCCTAAGCTTTTTATTATAAAAAAGGAGCTGTATCAGAGAACCTTGTCATCCTTCGAGTTCGCTCAGGATTTGTTTCAGGAGTACTTAAAAAGGAGATTTATCCTTATTGCTCATTGAAAGGACAATGTTTCTATTTTAGATACAGCTCTTTTAAGTTAAGACCTCTACCAACAGCTAAAACACACGACACCATTCATCTCAAAAATACACTAAGCCCTCTTACTTATAGTTTGATTGGAGCTATGATGGAGCTATACTATAGCCATGCACTAGAAAACCTTATCTAAAAACTGCATTTCCTGCGTTTAAACAGGGGGGCAAATACAGCTTTTTCACCAAAGAAATACACTAAGCTACGCTAAACTCAAACCAGGTAACTCATCCCTTTTCACGAATAAATGCATAGGAATAAGTTATCCTATAATCAGATACATGTTCCACAATTTTAATCCTAGCCCCCCCTTTTCTTAAAGCGTTTAAACCCCGGAACAAACATAGTTTTGATATAACTTTTTTTAATCTTCCTGTATTTAACCCCGTTACACCTCTCCTCTTTATATTTTTCAAAAATATTTTCTACTAGATTAAACCATATGGACCTAACAGAGTCTGTCTTTGTATTATTTTATACTAAACTGAAACGAATATCGTTTCTTTTTAACAAACACCATTAATGAATAAGACTCTAGCCGCTTTTATCTTTTTTGTATTCTTTTTAGGAAGAAGCTCTTTTGCCGTTAATAATGATAGTTTAGCTTACGAGGCTCAAAGGAGTAAAATTAACGCTATGCTAACGGAGCGCAGTAACAAATTTGGTTTATATTCCGAAAGTTTAAATTCTAAAACAGGAATATTTGGATTTAAAACCAAAAAGGACATGCAAAAAAGTATAGATATACTATTAGAGATTATACGTACAGATAACGCCATTCTGAAAGAAACCAAGGTACTTTTGGATTATAAGAATGATGAAAATGAAAAAATCATCTCTGATTCAAAAGATAATACAGACAGAAATCTTTCCTATATGCACACCATCAACAAATTGCAGCAGGAAAACGATAAGCTTAAAACACATATCGAGAATAAAAGAAAAGCAAAAGGTTCTATAAGTACATTTATTGTACTCCTGATTATCACCGTTTTATTCACCGCTTTGTTTTTCTTCCGTAATTTTTACAGTAAAAAGAGCTAAAAAAAGAATTGTTAGCTTATTTTTGCCTCTTGACCGATTTAAAAGGCATTTCATATAAATGGCAAGAAACAGATTTAACAGCGGATCGAAACAGGATGCCGAGTTACCCAAGGCGAAGATCAACAAACAGAGCTTACAAAAAATATCAGCACTTTTAAGCTATCTACAGCCTTACAAGTGGAAGTTTATTATAGGTTTTTTATTTTTACTCCTCTCCAGTTTAACAGGATTACTTTTTCCCGCACTGGTAAAAGTAATGGTTGAGGTTGCTCAGGGAAATCCTTCTGAATATGGACTTCCCGGTACCGTTTCAGGAATTGGAGGCATTGCTTTCTTTATTCTTTTCATACAGGCCTTTGTTTCTTTTTTCAGGATCAGGTTATTTGTAGAAGTATCTGAAAAAGCCCTTGCAGATATCAGGCGAGATACTTATTTCAAAATGATAACCTTACCTATGGGATTTTTCGCCAATAGACGTGTGGGAGAATTGAACAGTAGGCTATCTGCAGATTTATCGCAAATACAAGATACCTTAACCACCAGTATTGCAGAAATGATCAGACAGATAATTATGCTTATAGGTGGAGTTACATTTCTTATTATTATATCTACAAAACTCACCTTATTTAACCTGGCCATATTACCTATTATTGTTGTTGCCGGTGTGGTATTTGGTAAAGCTATCAGAAATATATCCAGAAAAGCACAAGATCAGCTGGCTGATTCTAATACCATCGTTGAAGAAACATTACAAGGTATATCTAATGTAAAAGCATTTGTTAATGAAGCTTATGAAGCTAACAGATATGATAAAAGCTTAAGACAAGTAGTACAAATAGCCTTAAAAGGCGCTACTTACCGTGGCGGCTTTGCTTCATTTATTATTTTCTGTCTGTTTGGTGCAATCATGGGCGTAATGTGGTATGGATCTTATTTGGTAGAACAAGGAATGCTGAATGTTTCTGATTTGCTGGCCTATATGCTTTATTCTGTTTTTGTGGGCGCAGCTATGGGAACTTTCCCCGAGATTTATGCGAATGTACAAAAAGCTGTAGGTGCCTCAGAAAGAGTATTGGAAATTTTAGAAGAGAAAACCGAGAACATATCCATCCATCCGGAAAACAACAAGATCAAAGAAAAAATTGAAGGTAATCTCGCTTTTGAACATGTAGAATTCTCTTACCCTTCCCGAAAAGAGATAATTGTTTTAAATGATGTTTCTTTTGAAGCCAATGCGGGTGAAAAAGTAGCTATTGTAGGCTCTTCCGGCGCAGGTAAATCAACTATTGCCGGCTTAATTCTTAAGTTCTACGATATTCAAAAAGGGAAAATACTGTTCGATGGAAAGTCTGCTGATGATTATGCTCTAACAGATATCAGAAACCAAATAGCTATAGTTCCGCAGGATGTGATACTTTTTGGAGGTACCATTCTTGAAAATATCGCTTACGGAAAGCTGGATGCTAACAAAGAAGAAATTATTAAAGCCGCACAACAAGCAAATGCCCACAATTTTATTATGAGCTTCCCAGAAGGTTATGATACTGTTGTTGGAGAAAGAGGTGTTAAATTATCTGGAGGACAAAGACAACGTATTGCTATTGCCAGAGCTTTATTAAAAGATCCGGCTATACTTATTCTTGACGAAGCCACATCTTCTTTAGACTCAGAGTCAGAACGTCTTGTTCAGGAAGCACTGGAAACCCTGATGAAAGGTAGAACCTCTATCATCATCGCTCACAGACTTTCAACCATCAGAGAAGCTGATAAGATTATTGTACTGGATAAAGGGCAAATTGCTGAAGTTGGGACTCACGCCCAGCTTATACAAAAAGAAGAAGGTATATACAAACATTTGAGTTCATTACAGTTCGAAATACAATAAAAAGCACTATTTTTCTTAGGCTTTTGAAAGATTAATTCATGGAAATTAATCCTAAATGTTTTTCATCTATAAAATCGGCATATACCCGATAAACAAGTATTTATGAATTTAACTATATGGGGTGCAGCAAAACAGGTAACTAGGAGCATGCACCTTCTTGAAATAAATAATTATAAAATATTAATTGACTGCGGTTTAGATTATGAGAAAGGCAAAAACCTTACACATAACAGCCAGTTCCCTTTCTCCCCTTCTGATATAGATCTGGTTGTGTTAACCCATGCTCATATAGATCATTCAGGTAATCTCCCTACACTTATAAAAGAAGGTTATACAGGCCAAATTTTATGTACCGCAGCAACAGCAGAACTTGCTCAAATATTACTCAGCGATTCAGTAAACCTGTTTCTAGGAAACAATAATAATGTTAAAAAGAAAAAAAGGTTCAAAGGAAAACAGTTTCAGGAAACCACCGAAAAAGCACCTCTATACCTTCACAAACATGTTTTAGATACAATAGACCGGTTTGTAACCATTCCATTCCAAAAACCTTTTCAGATAAACAGTAATATTGTCTTAGAGCTCTATCCTACCGGACATTTACTGGGTGCCGCAGCAGCACATTTTACAGTACAGGATAACGGAGCCACAAAAACTATTGCTTTTACAGGAGATATTGGCAGAAAACAAACACCAATACTTGTAGACCCGGTAGCTTTACCCAAAACTGACTTTCTGGTATCCGAATCAACTTATGGAGGCAAATTACATACTAATCAGCAAAATATAGAAGATTTTCTGATAGACAGCATCCAAAAAAACTGTATAGACCAACCTGGCAGATTAATAATACCTGCGTTTTCGGTTGGCAGAACTCAATCTTTAGTTTATATACTGAACAAAATATTCAGTAAAAAGCTTTTAAAACCAATTCCTGTTTTTGTAGATAGTCCATTGGCTAATTTAGCTACAGACATCCATAGAAAATACAAACATATCCTGAATGATGAAGTTCAGGAGTTTTACAGGACACACGGTGACAAATTTGAGTTTGAAAACCTCTCATACGTAAAACAATTAAAAGAAAGTAAGGAAATAGCAAACCATTTTGAGCCCTGCATTATTATCTCTTCTGCAGGCATGTTGGAAGGCGGCCGTATCCAGGATCATTTATATAGAAATATCCAGAACGTTTATGCTACTATTTTATTTATTGGCTACTGTGCGGAGGGAACTTTAGGTCACAGATTATTACGTGGCGATAATACGGTGAGATTAAAAGGTAAAGAAATGTCCGTATTTGCTAAAATTACCAAAACAGACCTTTTTAGTGGCCATGCAGACCATAACGGATTACTTGAATATATTCGTCTTATTGATGGTCTTCCAAAACAAGTTTTTCTTGTACACGGAGAACCTATTGGTATGGAAGCTCTAAAAAAAGACATAGAATCTTTTGGTTGTCAAGTTAATATAGCTCACAAAGGCAATGTATTTATTCTATAATTTAGAGTCCGTTTAAATTTATATTGTAAAATTCTTTGTAAGCTATTTTTGAAGTAACAAAGGTAAATTTTGAAGAGATAGCAGGAAACATATCTTGAAAAAGATAACGAAAGAACATCTAAAAAGAGACATAAAAAATTATTAGGCGAATTTTAAACAAGCTCTTATAATTAAGTTCGTATATTTAGCTATATATTTTTAGTTTATGAAAAGCTTTTTTAAACTCTTAAATACGGTAAATAAGAAAGTATTACCTAGCTTATACAAAAAAGATCCGTCTAAGCTTACTAAACTAGAGCAAGCTATTACCGGTTATAGATATTGGGTACTTTTAAAAAGCTTGGATTAAACAACTCAGGCTCATTATAACAAAATAAGATTATACACAAAATTATAACACATTTGAGTTATATATCAATTTATAACAGAATTTAGTTATATTCAATATTTCATAAACTAAGTTTATATGATTGCTATTATTACGGGCGACATCGTCAATTCCCAAAAAGCAAAACCAGAAAAATGGGTAATTGCACTTGAATCTACCTTAAATCAATATGCAGGAAAAGATAACTGGGAAATATACAGAGGCGATAGTTTTCAAGCAGAAATCCCAGTCAATAATTTATTTAATGCACTTATTGGTATTAAAACAGCTATAAAAAGTATTCCCCCTATAGATGTAAGAATGGGCATTGGAGTAGGAGAAAAAGATTACACCAATAAATCACTTACTAAATCAAATGGACAAGCTCTGGTGTTTTCAGGAAAAGTTTTTGATGCACTCAAAAAGGAAACCCTTGCCATACAAACACCTTGGGAAGAAGTAAACGAACAGCTTAATGTTATACTAGAGTTAATCTCTTTTATTATGAATGATTGGAATCATAATCTTTCATGGTTAATAAATCAGGCATTAACTCATCAAGATCTTGCACAGGTAGAGCTGGCCGAAAAATTAAATAAAAAACAAAGCCAAATTAGCAGAGACCTGAAACGGGCAGGGTACGAATATATTTTACGAACCATAAACTACTGCCAAAAAACATTATCTGAAAAATGTTGATATTTTCGCTCAAACTATTGCTCGCACATATCTTGGGCGACTTTTTTCTTCAGCCAGAAAAATGGGTCACAAACAGAAAACAGCATGGAATCAAGTCAGTATCCTTATATTTCCATGTAGTTGTTCATCTGTTATTACTTATTATTTTATTATATAACGACTTAAGCTCTTATTGGATAGGTATATTAACCATTACAATATCTCATTTTATTATTGATCTATTGAAGGTATACTTAGACCGTTATTATAAAACCAGTCAATTAAAACTGTTTATTACAGATCAGCTATTACATTTATTTGTTCTGATTTTTGTCGCAGATCTCTATTTCAGTCATATAATTACAGCTTACTTATTCTCAGTAACAACCCTTTGTTACTTAATCGCTTTTTTAATAATAGTCTCTGTTTCCCCTATTTTTTTAAAACTATTTTTTGCAAAATGGTATGATTCCTTAAAAAAGAACGATAAATCTCTGGATACAGATTCTTTAAAAGATGCCGGAAAATATATTGGAATATTAGAAAGGGTATTAATTGTAATATTCATTAATATGGGATTTTTTGAGGGTATTGGCTATCTTTTAGCCGCAAAATCTATTTTCAGATTTGGCGACCTTACAAGATCCAGAGATAAAAAGCTAACAGAATATATTCTTTTAGGAACTCTTATAAGCTTTTGCATAGCCATTATTACGGGACTTTGTTTAAGAGAATTATTAAAACTGATATAAAAAGTGACTTCGCTTCTGAAACAGAAATACAGTAAAATGATTAAAGATGAAGCTCAAAAATTAGGGTTCTTATTTTGCGGTATCTCTAAAGCCGAGTTTTTAGAAGATGAAGCTCCCAGGTTAGAAAAGTGGCTCAACAACAATTATAATGGAGAGATGGCCTATATGAATAACCATTTCGACAAACGCCTTGATCCCAGATTATTAGTAGACGATGCAAAGTCTGTTATATCCATTGCCCTTAATTATTATACCGACGAAAAACAAAAAGATAAAGAAGCTCCTAAGATTTCTAAATATGCTTATGGCAAAGACTATCATTTCGTTATTAAAGATAAATTAAAGGCTCTGCATCAATTTATAGAAGAAAATATAGGAAGTGTTAGTGGGCGCGCTTTTGTAGACTCCGCTCCTGTTTTAGATAAAGCTTGGGCTAAAAAGGGTGGGTTCGGGTGGATTGGAAAAAACTCCAATCTGATAAACAACAAAACAGGTTCCTTTTTCTTTTTAGGCGAATTAATTGTTGATCTGGAGCTGGAATATGATAATCCTTTCAACGCCGACCATTGCGGCACCTGCACCAGATGTATTGATGCCTGCCCTACAGAAGCCATAATTTCTCCTTACGTTGTAAATGGCAGTAAATGTATATCCTATCTTACCATAGAACTAAAAGAAGAAATTCCCCTAAGTTTTAAAGATAAAATGGATGGTTGGATGTTTGGTTGCGATGTATGCCAGGATGTGTGTCCATGGAATCGTTTTTCTGTAATCCATCAGGAAGAAGCTTTTAACCCTCATCCGGATTTGTTGGAAATGAATAAAAAAGACTGGGAAGGAATAACAGAAGAAGTATTTGGTAAGATTTTTAAAAAATCTGCTGTTAAAAGAACAAAATTAACTGGATTAAAGAGGAATATAAGCTTTATTAAAATAGACAAAAACATATAAAAAAACAAAGCATTTTAGCGGATAGAATCACTAAAATGCCTTAAATGTTTATACTATTTTTCTATACTGATGGTATAATTTGATTCAAAAACATGGCCATGATCTAATGTCTGAATGCCTGGTTTTTCAGAAATATCTTTTTGTCCTAACTCATTATCCGCATAACCTAACCAAGGCTCTATACAAACGAACGGTGCACCAGGTTTAGCCCAAATACCTAACTCATTAAATTGATTAAAATCAACTTTTATGGATTGTGTGTTTTTTCTGTTTTTCAGATAAACTACTCTTGAATTCAGATTTTTAAAAACCAATGCATCTTCATTAAATAAATCTGCAGTTAGATCTAGAATTGTATTCTGACCAAACTCTTTATATTGTCCATTAAATAATCCTGTGGTTGACAGCTTGGATGATACCAAAGTCTCTTCTTTTTCAAATTCAATAAAGTAGTCTTCATATACTTCGCTCTCTTCTAAAGGTATATTAAAAGCCGGATGCGCCCCTACAGAAAAATATATCTTTTTATCGTCTTTATTGATTACTTTATATAAAATAGTTAACGAATTTCCTGACAGACTATAAGCAACCTCAAATTCAAACTTATAAGGATATATTTTTAAGGTTTCATCATCGTAAGAAAGAGAAAAAACCGCATGATTAGGTGTTGATTCTATTCTTCTGAACATACTGGTTCTTGCAAAACCATGCCTGCTAAGATTGTAATCATTACCAGAAATAGTAATCTTGTTATCTTTTAGCCCACCTACTATCGGAAACAGATTTGGAGCATGGTATCCCCAAACATCTGGGTTTCCTTGCCATATATATTCTTTTCCAGAAACTTTATCCTTTATAGAACTCAGTTCGGCACCTTTCAACTTTATCGTAACCTGTAACTTATCGTTTTCTAAAACTACCATCCTTAATCTATTTTATATCAATGCTTTTTAAATTTATCAGCAAGCATTTTCAGCATATCTGTATCTGCCGGCTTTGAATTATCTACCGTTGGCTTTCTACCGGGTTCTGATTTGGGAGCTGCTGGTTTTGCCTGTCTTCTGGCTTCATATTTTTGTGCTCTATGTTCGTTCCATATTTTCTCCAATCTATTTTTGGTATACAACGGAAAATCGCCATTCATCATCCATCCATAATAACTAGGTTCTTCTTCAAATACCTGAACAACTGTTTTTCCTTTATGTTTTCCAAAGTTAAAACACGGAATATTATCATTATTATAAACCATACGGCCCGCAAAATCTACGGGTTTATTCAAATTGGTGAAGTTATGCAAGCCTTCTACATCATTAACAACAGGCTGACTTACATTACCTTCTTTATCCTCCCAATCTACATTTTTATATTTTTCTACCTGGGCTAATAAAACTTCATAAGTAGCTCTTGTATCTGCCTCTGCTGTATGCGCATTCAGAATTTCTTTTCCACAATAAAACCTATACGCTGCTTTTAAAGTTCTTTGTTCCATTTGGTGGAAAACATTCTGAACATCTACAAAATGCCTGTTATCCAAATCAAAACTAACTCCTGCCCTCAAAAACTCTTCCATGAGCATAGGAATATCAAATTTATTAGAATTATAACCTGCTAAATCAGCATCTTCCATAAAATCTGCTATTTCTTTGGCTACCTGAGCAAAAGTAGGTGCATTTTCTATATCCTTATCGTAAATACCATGAATGATAGATGTTTCGTAAGGAATGGGAATAGTTGGGTTTATCTTATAAGTTTTGGTTAGTTCGGTTCCGTCAGGATGAACTTTTAAGATAGAAATTTCTACTATTCGATCTGTAGCAAGGTTAACGCCTGTAGCCTCTATATCAAAAAAAGCTAGGGGACGTTTGAGATTAAGTTTCATTTTAACTAAAGATAAGGATGCCTAAAAGAATACCAACTACCATAATAAGGTAAAGCATAATTTCGTTTTTTGCAAAATGTTTATACTTTGACCAAAATGAATAATCTTCTTCCTTTTTTTTCATGAATTTCAAATATGTATCTGGCAAAAGTGTGAATTTTATCTTTTAAGGACAATATCAGTTTAAGCTTTTTTCCATTTAATACCACAACCTATTGCTTTTGTGATGGTCACATCAGGTTTCTGCCCTTTTTGAATTGCTGATACAGCGTTTTCTACATATTTTATTTTAGCTGTATTTGTGTTTTCGGTATCATTGTCTATAGCCCCAACATACTCTACTATTAATTTTCCGTCCTGTTTTTTAAGAACATAAGTATGTGGAGTAGCTTTGGCTCCATAGGCTTATGCTATTTCCTGCGTTTCATCTACCAAATATGGAAAGGTATATTTTCTTTCTCTAGCTCTTTCCTGCATTTTATCAAAGGCATCTGCTTTTGATAATTCTGCATCGTTTGGATTTATTGCAATAACCGGATAACCCAATGGAGCATATTTATTATTGAGCTCTAATATTCTCTGTTCATATAATTTCACATACGGACAAGGATTACATATAAAAATCACTATAAAGCCTTTTGCTTGTTTATAATCTGAAAGGGAAACCAATTTACCATCAACATTTTTAAGCTTAAAGTCTATTGCTTCGTCTCCTGGTTTATAGCCCTGTGCTTTTACTACTGTTAAAAACAAAAGGAAGAAAGATAGTAACCAAATTCTCTTTTTCATTGGCTTATTTTTAAAGTTATAGATATTCAAACTCCAACGGTCAATAGTAAACACAATATCACATTTTATCTGGAACTTATATAAACCTGTTCCAATTCTTTTTCTGTAAATTCCTGTTCGTAAAATTTCCGGATTCCTTTTTTAGTATTCACTACTAAAGTGGCCGGAATAGCCCCTGACCAATTCTTATCTACCAAATTAATAAATTTTTCGTTATTACACTCATTTACAACAACTTCTAATTCAACTTTGTATTTCCTTAGAAATGGTAAAACATCTTTCTGTATTTTTGATTTAAAATCTAAACTATACAGTATCACTTTCAAAGGCTGATCTTTATACTTTGTTGCTAACTTCTCAAAATACGGTAACTCTTTTACACATGGTACACACCATGTTGCCCAAAAATTAACCACATATACCGTATCTGAAGATGTTTGAATACGTTTTTGTAATTCTTCAAACCTGGTCACTTTTACATCCTGTGCATAAATACCTGACCAGGAAAAGATAAAAAGGATCACATAAAAAACTCGTTTCAACATAATTATTTCACACTCCCTCCTCTCGAAAAGTATTTATAGCTATAGGGATCTTTCAATTTTTGTACCATCACTCCTCTTTTGGTACTGGCATGAACATAATATCCATTTTGTAAAAACACCCCAACATGACTATACTTCTTATTATCGTAATCAAAGAAAACCAGATCTCCTTCTTTTAAATTTCTCTCATATTTTCTTTTAATTACAGTTACCTGTTGTGATGTGCTCCTGGGAATTTGTTTATTATACACGTCTTTATATAACAAATAAACTAACCCTGAACAATCTATTCCATTCTTGTTTAATCCACCTAATCTATACCTTGTCCCCTCCCACTCGTTAATAAAATTATACAATGCTGTATTATGTAGCTTATTTGGAGATACCTCCATTATTTTTGCATATTTCTTTTTTACAGAGATATTTTCTTTTGTAAGTGTTTTATGGGAAGAGCAGGAGACCGATACCATTAATAAGATAGTAAAAAACATGAATGAGTTATATCCCTTCATAATAAATTAATATTTAATCTTGAGTTCTGGATTTTAAGTTATATAAATACACCAAAGTTAATGTAGTAACGATATATGAAATTGTATTAGTAAGCACTGCTCCTTTTAGTCCGTAAATACGTACAAAATAAAATCCAAAAATTAGTGTCACAAATAAGCCCGCTGCTGATCCAATAGTATTATATTTTATATCTCCTTTTGCTGAAAAAAAAGAAGATAGTATCTTTCCAAAAGAAAACATTACAATTCCAGAAGAACTAACAAAAATTAATTTTTTAATTTCTCCAAAGTCTTTTCCTAAAATATTTATATATAAACTATCTGGAGTTATTAATGCTATTATTATACAAAAAATGACTATGGATGAAGATATTATTGAAACATATAATATATTAAAAGACTTTTCTCCTTTAGCAATATAAGCGTGATTTACATATGCTATATTTACAGGTATCAACCACAATGCCTCAACTAAACTTAACCATATCCCAAATACCCCAACACTATCCATTGACGTGTAAAAAAACAACAACCAAATTACTAGTCTGTAACATGCAAATTGCATAATGTTATTAATTTGATTTAATCCTCCCAACTTAAAATAATAGATAAAATCTGATTTAAGTCTTGATAAATCTACAGTACATACAGATCTTATATTAATCCTCAGATACGAAAAAAAGCTTGGAAGGTAAGAAATTCCTAAAAAAAACAACACTATTTCTGGATCATTTACTGATTTAAAACAACTCACTAAAGAAACAAGAATCAATGGTTGAGTTAATCTAAAAATCAACACCTTTCTAAAACAAAGTGTATATGCCAAATAGTTCATATAATTTATATGTAAAACTTGAAATATTGTCACACAAGCAAACAGCAACAATTTACCTTCAAAAAATGTGTCTATGCAAGGTAATAATACAGTCGAAAATAAAGATACGACTATACTCCAAAAAAAAGTTAAAGTTAATACAGATTTTTCATCAATCCTATTGAGCATATAAACCATTACTGAATTCCCTACAATACCAGTAAACAACTGTACTAAAGCCGAATAAGATAAAAAATAAGTATAAAAACCCCTCCCTTCAGCTCCTAATATTCTGGATGTAAGCGATAGAACCAATAGATTAAGTAGTAATGAAATTATTGCTGATAAAGTATTGAGTAGGGCATTCTTATACATTCAAATTATTCTAATTCTTTGTATAACTTACTAATTTTTTGCCCTATCACCTCATAACTAAACTCAGATATTGCTTCGTTAGAAATTTTAACTCTATCGTAATTGTTGTAATTATCGATCATATGCAAGATAGCCTCCTCTAATTGTTGTTCATTTTCATTTTCTACTATAATCCCGTTATCAGAACTTATAATCTCTGAAACCCCTCCTGCGTTAGAGGATATAACAGGTAATCCACAACATAAAGATTCTAATAAGACGCATGGCATATTTTCATAGCGACTAAATAATAGAAAAGCATTAGCCTTTTTCATTTCCATAGCTACATCTTTATTAGTTAATTCTCCTATATAGTTTATATGTTTCTTTAAAAGATCTGATCGATGAATAACTGCCTCAAACTCTTTATTCCTTGTCCCTGCTATTGTTAACGTAATTTTAACATTATTTCTCAAAAGCTTTTCAAAAACGTTTAAAATTCCAGTAATATTCTTTTGGTAACCTAAAGTAGAAGCATGAAAAAAATTAAAGGTTTCTGTCTTTTTTAAGCATATTCCTTCAAAATTAAAGAAATCTGTATTAACAACATTAGGAACAACAATCTTCTTACTATTAGGAGATATCCAATCTTTCAAACCACTCTGTAACCTATATGCTACAGAAATAACTACATCAAAAGAATTTAATATTTTTTTATATAAAATCCTTTTAAAAAAAGATTGTCTTTTTATATAATCTAACCTTTCTTTATAAAAAACAGTCCAATTCTCTGTTAATAATGTTTTAACACCATATCGATATTTGAGATAATATGAAACTATACCTGCTGGAAAAAAAACGTAAGTATGTACTATTTTAGGTATCCCATATTTATGGAATATTTCTTTCAATAAAAAATCATACATTTTAAAATACGTATATATTCTTTTAATTCCTGAGTCAGAATATGGTAAATAAGCCATATATGTTAATACATTATCATTTTCTTGTGTTTCAACGCTCTTTTCCCTTATATTTTCATTAATTACCACATATAGAACTATTTGTTTATTAAACTTTGAAGTAGCCACAACAAAGCGTTCATTAAAGTCTCCATTAAACTGATTTACCGAAGAAGGGTACCAGCTAGGCAGAACCAGTATATATGAATTTTTAATATCACTTTTAATATCTAATTTCTTATTTTTAAACATTATTTTTTTCTATTAAAGATGTCTAAATTACGATTACTTTTAATACTATTTTTATTAATCATAAATTATAGTACTTCATTATCACAAATAAATTATGGGAATGAATGGATAAATTTTTCAAAAAAGTATATAAAAATAAAAGTATCTGCAGAAAGTATTTATCATCTGACTTTTAGTGATATCATAGCTTCAGGAATTACAGACGGGTCGACCCAAATCGATCCTAAATATTTTCAAATGTTTAATAAAGGAAAAGAAGCTGCACTGTATATTTCAGGATCTGATGACAATTCTTTTGACCATCAAGACAATATTTATTTCTACGGGTATCCTAACAATGCCGATCTCGACAAAAAGATGTATTCCGATATAGAGTATATTCCTAATACAAACATCAATTTGTTTGAAGATGACAATTATTATTTTTTAACTTATAATAACGAAAAAGAGGGACTAAGATATAGCACACCTTCAAATACTATTTCACCAATAAACATCAATTACATACTAACAAAGTCTAGATTAGATTTTAAAACATCATATTATCCTGGCGATTATATTTTAGAAACCATGAGTTTATCTGAATACATAAATGGAGAAGGATATATGAGTCCCCTACTTGGTAGAAGAGAGTCTAGCTCATATAACATTAATACTTCAGGATTTATAAATACACCAGGGGTGTCACCAATGCTTAGTTTTTATGTGGCAGGGAGATCGAACTCTACTGTTGCGGGTTCTTCTAATAACCATCATTTTCAGATCAGTCATGAAAATACAATAATCTGCGATACCATATTTAATGGATATAAAACAATACGTAAAACAAAGAACATAAACTTAACTGGAGAAATAACTACACTAAACTTTCATATTGTTGATGATTTATCTTCCGACCCTAATTCCCAACACACTGATTATCAAGCAATAAGCTATTTAGAGATTTTATATCCAAGAAACTTAACATTAACCAACAATACTGCATTGAGATTTAACATACCTTCTCAATATATTTCAGCCAATCTCAATTTTTCTGGTTCTAGCTCAAATCCAATCCTTATCGATATCAAAAACAACTATACTTATAATATAATAAATAATAACAATACTCTAAGTATACCAAATATTTACAATAACAATTCCGACTTCTATATTTTCGATTTAAACAACTCCATATCTGCCACTTACCAAAAAATAACATTTAAAGGTTTTAATGTTGCTGATATAAAAAAGGCTATCATTATATCAAACAAAAACCTTTCTATCGGTGCTGAAAACTACCTGAATCATAACCAACAAATTCGGAATATCCCCACATTACTAACATATACAGATGATATTTACAATGAGTTTTATTATGGTTTCCATCATCCATTAGCCCTAAATAATTTTATTAAATGGAGTATAGATAAAAGTAATAATCTACCTCAATCACTTTTATTATTAGGAGCAGGTCTAACCACACCAAAGAATAACTTATCCGCAGATTTAGTCCCTACCTATGGTTATCCTGCATCGGATAATATGTTGGGTATTTTCAATAATGCCAAAGCCTCTTCTATTGCAATAGGGAGAGTTCCTGCCAAAACAAATGATGATATCGATATTTATCTGAATAAACTAAAGATATATGAAAATCTCCCAAATGAAATATGGAGAAAAAAAATAGTGAATGTAACCGGAGGCAGAACCGAAACTGAATATTTACAATTCAAATCATACTTAAAAAACTTAAGTAATATTGCATTTAATGGAAACTTAGGATCGTATACTGTAAACTTTGACAAAACAGTTTCAGAAGCTGTTACCGAAAATCTTACTTCGGGTATTATCTCTCAAACTAATAATGGCACTAATCTAATTACTTTTCTAGGTCATGGTAGTGCTTCTCTTACTGCTGTATCGTTGGGTACTCCTCCTAGTCTAAACAATTCAGACAAACCAACTAATTATCTTATCAATGGTTGTAGTACAGGAAATGCCTTTAGTGGCTCCTCTTCTTATGCTGAAAATATGATTTTGGCAAGAACTGGAGCAATTTCCTGGATAGGTACAACAAGTGAAGGTGTAGGCTCTTACTTATCGAGCTTTTCAAATAAATTTTATAATCACTGGTTCGTTAATAGTTACGATAAGTCTATTGCAGAAGGTTTTAGATTAGGAATAAATGACCAAACAAACTCTAGTGATAGACTTAATATGGCACATTCGAGGCAATACATTTTCTTTGGAGATCCCAATATCACTTTTTTTAACCCTTCATTACCCGATTATCGTATTAATGCAGAAAAAATATATCTTTCTGACCGAAGCCAAAATGCCGCTCAAGATAATTTCAACTTTAATTTTATTATTGAAAATATTGGAAAAGTCCAAAAAGACAGTTTAAACATAAAAATTACCAGGAAAATAGAAGAACAAAACATTGAAAAAACATATTTCCAAACTATAAAACCTATTTTAAATACCGATACATTCTCATTTAGCTTACCCAATACAGATTTAAACGTATCGGGAATAAATCTTATCACTATTGAATTAGATCCAAATGCTAAATTTAATGAAATCAACAAACTTAACAACAAAGCTGCTCAAACATTCTTTTTGCCTGGAAATGGTGTACATGCCATATATCCATTAAAAAATAGTATTGTTTTTGGAGAAGTAACTTTAATGGGACAACCAGATAACCTATTTACTAAAAATGAAAAATACATTTTTGAAATAGATACAGTAAACACCTTTGACAGTCCTTTAAAAGCTACCTCAGGATCACTTATAGCTGACATACTTCCTACTTGGGTTCCCTCAGTAAATTTCAAAGAAAATGTAGTGTACTTTTGGAGAATTGCTATTGATGATCAAGAAAAACGATGGGACACAGGTTCTTTTACATATCTGAATGAAAATATTTATGGTCAAAATATAAGCCATTTCAATCAGATAATATCATCTGCCTATACAACAAATGACATTGTTTTGAATAAAGAATCAAATGGTTTCAAATTTCAAAAAGACTTATTTAGCACAACTATTTCAAGCAGAGGAGACGACATTCCGGTATCTCAGCAAGAAAGAAGAATCAGAAGCAACCCCTTAAATGCTATCTCTTATAGTCCTGTAGAAATAAACCCCGGAATGACTATGGTTAGCTATGACAAAGAAATCAAGAACAAAATCATCAGTTATCCCAGTCCTTACAATTCAATAGATGGCCCATTCCCAATCAATGGATATACAGGTCAGTATTATTGGGATACTACCAATTCCGTAGCTCTGGATTCTCTGGTTAGTTACATCAATCAATTACCGAAAGGATCTTACGTACTAGGCGTAAACAATTACAACTGCAACTTCAAAGATATGCCAGAATACGTGAAGCAGGCCTTTAGGAGTATCGGTCTGAAAGAATTTGAAAAGGTAGGTTTAGGAGAACCTTATATGTTTTGGGGAATCAAAGGAGCTGCTAGTGGGGAAGCTATTGAATATACTGCCGATTATGATTCTGGTATCCCTGCCAGAGAACAATACTTTTCTTATTCACATGATTTAGAATATTCAGTATCTAGTGGATATTTCATCACAGATAAATTCGGCCCAGCTAAAAAATGGAAATCGGCAGATTTCTCGTATCAACAAAGGGAGGGTGATGTACAAAAAATAGATATATATGCCGTTGACAAAAATAATCAAGAATATATCTTATCTTCTAACTTATCTCCCAATAATATAGACCTGTCGTTTATTTCGGCAAAAGATATACCATATCTAAAATTTAAGGTGTACATTGAGAATAAAACCTATAGAACACTACCTAAATTAAATCATTGGAAAATATTTTATGAACCTTTAACAGAAATCACATTCAACCCGTCTTATTTACAATATTTTAATGCGGAAAAATTGTCTCAGGGAGACTCTCTCAAATTAAGTTTAGGACTGAGCAATATTAGCCCTTTCAAATCCGATTCCTTACAAATCAACATCAAACTGACCGACGCAACTTATTCTTCGTATACCAAAGAGTTTTCTTTAAAACCAATTTCTCCATTTAGCAATGATACTTTACAATTCAGCTACCCTACTAATTCACTTAAGGGCGAAACCAATTTACAATTATCTCTTAAAAACAAAAACTATGGAGATAATTATAGTTTTAATAACGGAATTACTTATAATACTAATATACTAGCCGATAATTCTGCACCAAATATTGATATACTTGTAGACGGAAGAAGAATTATCAATGGAGAAATCGTTAGCCCTGCCCCTATATTCACTATTTCTTCTTCCGACAATAATAAACACTTGTTACAATCAGACACTTCACTAGTAGAAGTTTACATAAAGCATTCCTCCAATAATACTTATCAAAGGTATTATTACTCACAAGGGCTGCTAAAAATACAACAAACAGGAACAGCTGAAAACAATAATCTAATTATACAGTTTACCCCTGAAAAATTAATTGATGGTAATTATACATTAAAAGTTATTTCTAAAGACTATTTAGGAAATAAGTCTTCAAATGACTTTCTTTTAGATTTTGAAGTTATTAACGAATCAACTCTCACCAATTTCTACCCTTATCCTAATCCCGTTATAGACAAAATGAAATTTGTTTTTACTCTTACCGGAGAAAAAGTACCAGATAAAATAAAAATTCAAATAATGACCCAGACTGGAAGAATTGTAAGAGAAGTATTAAAAGAAGAATTGGGTAATTTAAAAATTGGAAATAACATTTCTGATTTTGTATGGGATTGTAAAGATCAGTTTGGTGACCGTTTAGCCAATGGTATATATTTTTACAGGGTACTCATAGAAGATAGTTCAGAAAAATTCAAACACCGGTATACTAAAGGTGACTCAAATTTTAAAAACAACATTGGCAAAATATATTTATTAAAATAAATCTCAATGAGATCTAAAGTAATATTTTCTTTAGGGACATTGTAATCTTATATGTCCTATAAGCATAAGGAACCTAAGTCCGGGATAATTCAACTATTTACAATTCCAACAATTCGGATTTCATAATCTATCCCTCCATATATCCAATTTTGAGGTAGACTATAGATTTTGAATATTACAAATATTCTAAGCTATCGAAAATTTCATCTATATTTTCTTAACTAGAACTCACATTAACTAATAAGATCAACAACCTCCCCTCTCTCCTTACTATGAATATATTTTCAAAAAACGCCAATTTATAACACGTTATATAAGATATAACGCCTAATTTGGTACATAATAGAAAGTATTTTATTATTACCATTTAAAAGTTTATCATACGAAGTTTTAAAACTGAGCTTAAGTTCTCCATTAAACCCTGACTTAAAATTAGCAATTGTCTTCATGTTTGCCCCATATAAATCGATTGTTTCAATACTTAACTCCTTTAACTTTTTCATTATATTATCGTATAAAAAAACACTTACTCCACTACTATAAGTTTTAGAACTCGATAATAAAATATTATATGCTATTTTTATATCGAAATCAATAATCACCAAGGCAGAAGCAATTAGTTCATTATTCTTATAAACACAAAAGCTTTTCATTATATCATAATCTATCAACTTTTGAAAATAGGTTCTATAAAAATCTATCTTCGATTTACTGTATCCAAAGTATTTAAAATCATTTAGTTGTTGTCTAAGTACTTCTTCATAATTTTCGTTATACAAAAAAGTAAAACTTTCTTTATATGAAGACTTAAGTTTTTTTAAAATATCATTTCTATAATTACCAGCTTCAGCGGTTTGGTTTAAATAGGTGAAATTTGTACTGCAAGTAAATCCATTATGATTGAATGCCCTAATATCCATAATATCAGGTGGTAATCTAAATTCAATCAGATTAAACATTTTCTTTAGATCATTCAAAGCTTTGTCTAAATAATCAAAAAAACTAAAACCTCCTAAATTAGTGTCTTTCCAAAAGCTTGAATAACCAAAATGATCTGGAACAATAATAGACCTGCGTCTAATATGTGTCGCAAAACCAATAATAGGCTTATTTTTCTGATTGTATATGACCCAAAATTTAAGTTCGGTTTTATGCATTCTGGAAATTAGTTCTAAATACTCTGAATCATTAAAAATAGAAACTACTTGATTTTTTACAATCTCATTCCATTCAAATTTTGTAACTTCTTTTAACACACCAATAGCCTTAGGTTATAAACATTCAGATTTAATAATCATTCTCAAATTCCCTTTCATTTTTATACCTATATAAGTTTTTTATATGAGGTAACTCTTCATTAGAAACAGTATGGTATAAAAAGGAAACTATCGGATGCTTTTTCTTTAGTCTAACATAAAAAGAATCCGGAAGTACATCAAGTACAGTCTCTATAAAATTTGACTTTATGGATTTTATCATCTATAAAAATAATAGGTCTAATATATTATTTTTTATAGTATCATTTTCTTTTGTTATAAAAGACTTATTATCCAAAAAAATTATAAGACATAAAAGACAAAACAAATTTCCTAAAAACCAACATTAAAAATCTCATAAAAACCACTAAATTTTGTAACTCTATTTTACAAAAAACAAAAAATCACACATTATTCAATAAAAACATTAAAAAAATCACATATCACACATTTATTTTCTATGTTTTCTAAAAAACATCAGTTATTTTTACATAAAATTTCAAAAAAAGCATTAAAAATCTAAAAAATATGTCAACTTTAAGATTTAAAGCTTTAGAAACAGTTCTTACCAGGACAACGCCTGAAGTTAAAAGACCATCGAGTAAAATTTCTGATTATTTCGGAGAAAATGTTTTTGATAAACACAAAATGCAAGAGTATCTTCCAAAAGACACTTTTAAAGCAGTATTAAATTCTATTGAAAGCGGCTCCACTATTGACAGAGAAATTGCAGAACAAGTTTCATCTGCGATGAAAGCTTGGGCAATGAGCAATGATGTAACACATTACACCCATTGGTTTCAGCCTTTAACCGGTACAACTGCAGAAAAACACGACTCGTTTTTTGAACCAGATTCTGATGGAAAAGCAATTGAAAAATTTTCAGGAAGTGCTTTAGTACAACAAGAGCCAGATGCTTCAAGTTTCCCTAATGGAGGCATTAGAAGTACATTTGAAGCTCGTGGTTATACTGCTTGGGATCCTTCTTCACCTGCATTTATCTTCAACAAAACGCTTTGTATCCCTACTGTATTTGTTTCTTATACAGGAGAATCTCTGGATTATAAAGCACCTTTATTAAAAGCTATAGCTGCCATTGACAAAGCAGCAACAGAGGTTTGTCAATACTTTGATAAAGGAATTGAGAAAGTAATTCCTTCTCTTGGAATAGAACAAGAATATTTTTTAGTAGACCTTGCATTGTTTAACGCCAGACCAGATCTTTCTATAACCGGAAGAACTCTTTTTGGTCATGCTTCTGCAAAAGGTCAACAATTAGAAGACCATTATTTTGGTTCAATTCCGGAAAGAGTATACGCCTACATGCGTGACTTTGAAACCGAAGCATTATTATTAGGTATACCTCTAAAAACCCGTCATAATGAAGTTGCACCCTCTCAATTTGAGTGTGCGCCTCTTTACGAAGAGATGAACTTAGCCATAGACCACAACCAATTGTTGATGGACTTAATGGACAAAGTAGCTAAAAGACATAATTTTAAGGTATTACTACACGAAAAGCCTTACGCTGGAATCAACGGTTCTGGAAAACACAACAATTGGTCTTTAATTACCAATACCGGAAAAAACTTACTTTCTCCGGGCAAAACGCCAAAAAACAATCTCATGTTCTTAACTTTCTTCGTTAATACGATTAAAGCCGTACATGAACATGCAGATTTACTGAGAGCATCTATTGCTTCTGTAAGCAACGATCATCGCTTAGGAGCCAACGAAGCACCTCCGGCAATAATATCAATTTTCCTGGGGACTCAACTCAACGATGTTTTAGACGAAATTGAGTCATCAAAAGCGATATTCAAAAAGGTAAAAGAAGATCCAAATCTTTGGTTTGGAATACCTAAAATTCCCCAAATCCTTTTAGACAACACAGACAGAAACAGAACCTCTCCTTTTGCATTTACTGGAAATAAATTCGAGTTACGGGCGGTAGGTTCATCAGCAAACTCTGCCAACGCAATGACCGTTTTAAATACCATTGTTGCAGACCAGCTGAATAAGTTCAAAATTGAGGTTGATAAACTGATCAAAAAAGGTGACAAAAAGGATGTTGCTATTTTAACAGTTATTAAAAAATACATAAAGGAGTCTAAAGATATCCGTTTCGAAGGAAATGGATATAGCGATGAATGGGCAGAAGAAGCAGCTAAACGTGGATTAAGCAATATTAAAACAACGCCTAAAGCTTTAGATGCACTAGCTTCTGAGAAATCGGAAACTCTTTTTGAAACAAATGGAGTGTTTACCAAGCGTGAAACTCATGCCAGACATGAAATTTTACTGGAAGAATATTTCAAAAAACTTCAGATAGAGGCCAGAGTTATCGGTGATTTGGTAACTAATCTTGTAATCCCTGCTGCTATTAAATACCAAACTCAAGTTGCCGAGAACATTAAGTTATTAAAAGATTTAGGTTATGGCTCTGATATGTTTCAGGCGCAAACTTATATTCTTGAAGAATTAGCTACTCATTTAAACTTCATCAAAACCAACGTTCACGAAATGGTCGAAGCCAGAAAAGTAGCTAATAAATTACAAGATATAAGAGAAAAGTCTATCGCTTACGATGAAACGGTAAAATCTTTCTTCGAACCCATCAGATACCATGTTGACAAACTGGAATTATTGGTTGACGATCAGATTTGGCCTTTACCAAAATTCAGAGAATTACTGTTTGTTAAATAACATAACAAATTATCATATTAAAGAGGCTGTTGGTTTTATACTGGCAGCCTCTGCTATTTATCCTTTTTTATAAGCTTTTCATATTTAAAGAATAAGGTTTTTAATATCTTTGCACACCATGAGTGATAACAGATACAATCAAAGAGGCGTTTCTGCAGGTAAAGAAGATGTCCATAATGCCATAAAGAATATTGACAAAGGGATTTTCCCAAAAGCATTCTGTAAGATTATCCCCGATATTTTAGGTGGCGATGATACTTTTTGTAATATTATGCATGCCGACGGTGCCGGAACAAAATCTTCTCTTGCTTATGTTTACTGGAAAGAAACAGGAGATATTTCTGTATGGAAAGGAATTGCGCAGGATGCCATCATCATGAATCTGGATGATCTGCTTTGCGTAGGAGCTACTGATAAAATATTATTATCTTCTACCATTGGCAGAAACAAGAATTTGATTCCGGGAGAAGTAATCGCTGAAATTATAAATGGAACGGAAGAAATTCTTGCAGATCTGAGATCTATGGGAATAAACATTTATTCTACTGGAGGCGAAACTGCCGATGTTGGCGATATTGTCAGAACAATTATTGTAGATTCTACTGTAACTTGTAGAATGAAAAGGTCTGATATAATCTCTAATCACAATATTAAAGCCGGAAATGTTATTGTTGCTTTAGCTTCTGATGGACAGGCTAACTATGAGAGTTTTTACAACGGAGGTATGGGCTCTAATGGTTTAACTTCTGCCAGACATGACGTTTTTCATAAATATATTGCAGAAAAATATCCTGAAAGCTATGACCCGGCAGTTCCATATGAATTGATATTTTCTGGTCAAAAACACCTTACAGACAAAATCACACTTGATAATGGTAATGCAATAGACGCCGGAAAACTGGTATTATCTCCTACCAGAACTTACGCTCCGGTAATTAAGTCAATATTAGATAAATATAGGGCTCAAATTGATGGAATGGTACATTGTAGTGGCGGAGCCCAAACCAAAGTACTTCATTTTATAGACAATTTACACATCATTAAAGACAACTTATTTGAAACTCCGGTTTTATTTAAACTTATACAAGAACAATCCCAAACTGATTGGAAAGAAATGTACAAAGTTTTTAATATGGGACATAGAATGGAACTTTATGTAAATCCTGAGATTGCACAAGACATTATTAACATTTCACAATCTTTTGGTATAGATGCAAAAATTGTTGGAAGAGTTGAAGATAGTGAGGTAAAAAAAGTAACCATAAAAAGTCAACACGGTACTTTCGAATACCACTAAATAAATTTTAAAAAGGGTTGTATCAAAAAGTGGTACCCTTGCCAGAATTAGTATTTCGGCAAATTCGGTACAAAATGTGAGTCAAAGTCTTTTTAGTCCGCTACGGGCATACTGAAAAAACTCTCACGATACAACCTTTTTTACTCCACCTGCATTAAGAGCAAAACAAAGCTCTTATATATAATTTTTCGGAATATCTACTAACAAAAAGTTAAATAGATCTAATTCCCGACAATTAATAAAACTACTTCAAAATCAAACCTAACTTCTATGCGTAGAAGAGAAGATCTCTAACAGACCTCTAACACTTCTTTAGTACTTCTCCAACACTTCTTTAACACTTGTTATAGCAAGTAAGAACAACATCAATAACAATAGTAAAGTAGAGTATTGATTAAAACAAAAGAGGCTCTAAATATTTAGAGCCTCTTTTGTTTTATATCGATTTTTTTCTCGTTATTTTCTATCTTTTAGAGCAACAAAAGACCTGTTTGTTTCACCTGTATAAACCTGACGAGGTCTTCCAATAGGTTCTTTATTTTCTTTCATCTCTTTCCACTGAGCAACCCATCCCGGCAAACGTCCCAATGCAAATAAAACAGTAAACATTTCTGTAGGGAAACCTAAAGCTCTGTAGATAATTCCTGAGTAAAAATCCACGTTAGGATAAAGCTTTCTTTCGATAAAATAAGGATCATTCAAAGCTACTTCCTCTAATTTCTTAGCTATCTCTAAAACAGGATCATCAATGCCCAGTTTCGCTAATATATCATCACAAGCTTTTTTAATGATTTTCGCTCTTGGATCGAAATTTTTATATACCCTGTGTCCAAATCCCATCAAACGGAAAGGATCATTTTTATCTTTTGCTTTTGCAACCCACTTATCAACATCACCACCATCATTTTTTATTTTTTCCAGCATTTCAATCACTGCTTGGTTCGCACCTCCATGCAGAGGTCCCCAAAGTGCCGAAATTCCCGCAGAAATAGATGCATATAAATTACAATCAGAAGAACCTACTATTCTAACTGTGGAAGTAGAACAGTTTTGTTCGTGATCTGCGTGTAAAATCAACAATTTATTCATTGCATCAATTACAATTGGATCTACCTCATAATCTTCTGTAATATAACTAAATGTCATAGACATAAAGTTGGTTACATAATCCAATTTATTTTGAGGATAATTTACCGGATGCCCTAAAGACTTTTTATAAATCCAGGAAACTATTGTAGTCATCTTAGCCAACAACTTAATAATTGTTAACTCCTGATCTTCTTTACTTGGATTTGGGTCTAAAGATTCCGGATAAAATGCAGACAAAGAACATACTAAAGAAGAAAGTTGTCCCATTGGATGAGATTTAGATGGAAAACCATCAAAAAACTTCTTCATATCTTCATGTACCAACGTATGTCTGCTTATTTGATACTGAAATTTATCTACTTGCTCCTGCGTAGGTAACTCTCCATAAATAAGTAGGTAGGCTACTTCCAAAAAAGAAGCCTTTTCTGCCAGCTCTTCAATCGGATAACCTCTGTATTTTAAAATACCTCTCTCACCATCTAAAAAAGTTATTGCACTTTTTGTAGCACCGGTATTCTTAAAACCACTATCTAATGTTATATAACCACTCTGATCTCTAAGTTTAGATATATCTATAGCCTTTTCGTTTTCCGTTCCTTCAATTACTGGCAACTGGTAGGTGTTTCCACCTAATCTAATTTCTGCTGTTTCTGACATATAAATTGGATTGTGCAACAAATTTAAAAATCATTATAATTAAACTCAATTATATATTGCTTTTAATATCTGCAAAATGTAAAAATTATTCCACTTTTATTAACAAGCGCCAAGTATAAGACTTAATTCACTAAAAATCACATTTTAATAAAAATTAATCTCATAAAAACCACTTTTTTACAAAAAACACAAAATTAACACAAAACACGGGATAAATTCACAAAAAACACTCTTATATTCTATACTTCTAAAAAAGAATCAATCAAAGCTATTTCCTTATAGATAATAGCTCTAAGTATAAGGTAATCTTTTACGGTAATCTGCTGGCGAAACACCCTTTATTTTTTTAAAAAGTCGGGAAAAATAAGCCGCATCATGTATGCCTATTTTATAGGCTATTTCCTTTATCTGCATGCTTGTATTATCGAGGTATTTACACGCATTTTGGATTTTTAGTTGATTAAAATAATCTATAGGAGACACTCCTGTCCTATTCTTGAACAAAAGCGAAAATTGTGATACCGAAAGATTGATGTCTTTGGCTAAAGTTTCCAGAGAAATAGATGTTTCTAAATGCTTGTTCATCTTTTCTATAGATTGGGATATCCTTCCCTGACCTTTATGGAAAGATGTCTCACCCTCTGTTATTATGAAAGAAAGCGACGTCAGAAAATTCATCAGGCATATATTCAGCATTATCAAATTATCATCACTATAACCTTTATTTAATCTATCGAAGACAGTATTAAACAAGGCCATTCTTTCGGTTCCGTATTCTAAAAAACCTTTGTAATTCTTATTAAATTTATAAAAGAAAGCAAGTATCTGTTTTATAATCTCATCATTATCCTTAAAATAAAACCAATAAAAACTCCAAGGATTATCTCCATCTGCATAATATTTTGTATTTAATCCTTTGGGTATTATAACAAATTCGCCTGCTCCTAAATCATAAACCTTATTATTTATTTCCGAGTATCCCCTGCCGTCTACACAATAAATCAAAATATAATCTTCGTCATTATTTTCATCATTGTACTGGAACTTTGCATCAGGAAAAAAACCAATTTTCGAAAAAGAAAGTGGCATTCCTAATTCTCTTTTATCTTTTGCAAAACTGTTTTTCAATAAATCTATAATACGTTCTCCTGAAAATCCCTTTCTTTTCTTTTTCATAATAATATAATCCAATAAATAGACAATATAATCCAATTATATACTTTTTGTTTCATATAATTTCAGAAAAAATTAAATGAGTATTTTTATAGAGTTATCATTCTCAGAAAAGATATCATAACAAATTATTTATCAGCAAGTTGAATAAAATGAAGAATATAAAGCAAAATATTATAAAAAGGTATAAAGAGAATTTTGAGGAGGAGCCTGTTATAATATGTTCGCCTGGACGGGTTAATCTGATTGGTGAACATACGGACTATAATATGGGCTTTGTATTGCCTGCAGCTATTAATAAAGCCATATATATCGCCATTAATAAGCGTAACGATAATAAAATATCTTTAATTGCCGAAGATTTAAACAAAAAACATGAAACAGATATAGATAGCTACAAGTACTCTGATGATAACTGGCCTAATTTTGTATTGGGTGTTGTTGACCAATTGATTAAATCAGGGAATGAAATTGGAGGGTTTAATGCTGTTATATCTGGCGATGTACCTTTAGGCGCCGGAATGTCGTCTTCTGCAGCAATGGAATGCGCTGTGACCTATTCATTAAATCATTTATTTAATCTGGGATTAGATAAACTTACTCTTGTTAAAATTGCGCAAAATGCAGAAAATCAGTTTGTAGGACTGCAATGTGGAATCATGGATCAATTTGCCAGTGTATTTGGCAAAAAAGATCATGTTATTAAATTGGATTGTCGGTCGTTAGATTATGAATACGTCCCTTTCAATCTTGAAGGTATAAAAATAGTTTTGTTTGATTCTATGGTTAAACATTCCTTAGCTTCTTCTGAATATAATGTAAGAAGAAGCCAGTGCGAGGAAGGTATTTCTATTATTCAAAACAAATATCCTGAAGTAAAAACGTTAAGAGATGCTACTATAGAAATCGTTGAAGAATGTCTTTCTAATTCAAGTGTTGATATCTACAACCGTTGCAAATATGTGGTAGAAGAAAATGACAGACTCATAAATGCCTGTGAGGATCTGAAAAAAGGAGATATTGAGAGTTTTGGACAAAAAATGTATGAAACACATGATGGACTTAGCCAACTTTATGAAGTAAGCTGTCCTGAACTTGACTTTATTGCCGCTGCCGCAAAAAAAGAAGAAGCTATTTTAGGTGCCAGAATGATGGGTGGTGGTTTTGGAGGTTGTGTAATTGCTTTAGTCAAAGAGTCTGAAATTGACTCGGTAATTAAAAGAATGAAAGACCATTACTTTCAAAAATTGAATAAAGGTATGAACGTGTATATCACACAAATTGAGGATGGTACCAGAATATTGTAATTATGAGTTTTAATTTTGAAGAGCATCCGCATAAGCGACTGAACATATTAACGGGGGAATGGGTTTTGGTTTCTCCACACCGTACAAAACGCCCCTGGCAGGGAAAAGTTGAAGACTTACCGAATGCCATAAGACCTTCTTATGATGAAAAATGTTATTTATGTCCTGGAAATAAAAGATCTGAAGGTGCCGTAAATCCGGTATACACAAAACCATTTGCATTTACCAATGATTTTTCGGCTTTACTGGATGACACTCCTAAAGGAAATCTGGATGACAATTTATTGCAAGCTAAAAGTGAGAAAGGTATTTGTAGGGTAATTTGTTTCTCTCCACGTCACGATCTTACACTACCACAAATGAGCAATGAGGAGATTGTTGATGTTATTTCTCTCTGGCAAGATGAATTTTCTGAATTGTCTAAAAATGAATGGATCAAGTACATCCAGATTTTTGAAAACAAAGGAGAAATTATGGGTTGCAGCAATCCGCATCCTCATGGTCAAATATGGGCGCAAAGCACTGTTCCGGTAGAACCGGAAAAGGAAGGTAAACAGTTTTTAGATTATTATAAAAAAAACGGACAAAGCTTACTCAGTGCGTATTTAACGCAAGAAATAGAAAGAAAAGAAAGAATAGTTGTAGAAAACGAACATTTTATAGCATTGGTACCTTTCTGGGCTGTTTGGCCTTACGAAATTTTGTTAGTAAACAAAAGACATGTAACCAATATTCTGGATTTTTCTGAAGACGAGAAAAATGCTTTGGCCGATATTCTAAAGAAGTTAACTACCAAATACGATAACTTATTTGAAACCTCTTTCCCCTACTCAGCTGGTATGCACCAGGCTCCTGTAAATTCAGGAGATCATCCTGAATGGCATTGGCATATGCATTTTTATCCCCCGCTTTTAAGATCTGCAACGGTTAAGAAGTTTATGGTAGGATACGAGATGTTGGCAAATCCACAAAGAGACATTACCGCTGAACAAGCTGCCAAAATGCTTAGAGAACTTAGCGAAATACATTATTTAGAAAAATAGATTAAAAAGAATAGCCAAACCATTTTTTAAAACTAATAACTTTAACCCGAAAACATTGGGTTAAAGTTTTAGTTTTATAGATATGTTAAAGCTTAAAAAAATTCATCATATAGCTATTATTTGCTCAGATTACCAAAAATCAAAACATTTTTACACAAAAATTTTAGGATTTGATATTATTGCAGAAACTTACCGTGAGCATAGACAATCTTATAAATTAGACCTCTCTGTTAATGGAGAATATGCTATTGAATTATTTTCATTTCCAAACTCTCCAAAACGCCTATCATTCCCTGAAGCTTGCGGATTAAGACACCTGGCTTTTGCTGTGCAAGATATTTATGAAGCTGTAGAATACTTAGACAAACAAGGTATACAAACAGAAGAAATACGTACTGACAAGTTAACAAATAAAAAATTCGTTTTCTTTAACGATCCAGATCATTTACCTTTAGAAATATACCAAATTTAATATGTCGAAAATAACTGCATATATAGCTCAGGATCATTACAAAACAACTATCATTGGAAATAGCAACCAAATTATTGCTGATGAACCCAAAACAGTTGGAGGAACGGAACAGGGATTATCTCCAACAGAATTATTAGCTTCTTCTTTGGCAAGCTGTACTTGTATAACTGTTAGAATGTACGCTGATAGAAAGAAGTGGCCGCTGAATGAGTTTATAGTAACCGTTTCTTTTGAGAGAGATGAACAAAAGCAAACTACAAGATTTGAAAAAACAATGGATTTTATTGGTGATCTTGATGAAAGTCAATTGTCAAGACTACGAGAAATTGCCGAAAAATGCCCTGTTAATCAAATTTTGTCTAATCAGATAGAAATAGTTTCTATATAAACAGTTGACTATTAATAGCAACTAATGATAACTCAATACGAGCTATATATTTAGTTTACTTTTTTCATAATCTGATTTTTCGCAGACTCTAAAAAAAATAATCTCTTACATATATCCTTAATCTATTTTCCCTTTATTTAGACTTTATCTAAATATTTTTCGTTCTTTTGCGAATCAATCTAAATATAAATACAGGTATGAAAAAGCAAAGTTCTGTATGGCCTAAGATCAGGAAATTTTTAAACGACATCCATCTTTGGGCAGGACTTATAAGTGGTATTATTGTTCTAATAGTCTGCTTTACAGGGACAGTTTATGTGTTCAATCAGGAAATAAGGGAATCATCTACTCCAAATCTATATAAGGTTAGTATAGGAAATGAAAAAAAGAGCATTACAGAGATGTACAATATTGTACAAGAAAAAAGTAATGGCAATATCAGTAGTGTAAAAGTTCCATACGACACTGGAAAAAGTTATTCTTTTATCGTTAAAAAGAAAGAAGAAAAAGCTAAAGAAGCAGACAAAAAACATCAAAAAGCTTCTGGTAAAAAAGAAAAGGCTGGCGAAGGACCGCCTAAAGGTCCACAAAGAGGTAATCCGTACTTTATAAACCCCTATAATGGCGAGGTTTTAGGAGACTTACAAGGAACTAAAACGACTACGACTGAGTTTATGCAAAAGATGTTCAGTTTGCATAGATGGCTTTTATTGGATAAAATTGAAGAACCTATTTTCGAAAACCTTGAAAACAGAAAATTAGGTAGCTATATTACTGGAACTGCTACCATATTATTTACACTAGGTGTAATTTCAGGAATTATTATCTGGGTGCCTGCTCGTATAAAAAGCTGGAAACAAGGCTTGAGAATCAAATTTTCTGGTAACTGGAAAAGAACTAATCACGATTTACACAATACTCTTGGTTTTTATTCTTGCATACTATTATTTTTTATGGGTATAACAGGTCCGCAATGGTCTTTTGAGTGGTACAGAAATGGCCTTCGTAAATTTCTGGGAACATACGAAGCTCCGGATACTCCAAAACCAACTCCCTTGAAATCTGTTTATACTATAGATGCTAAAACTCTAAATTACGAAGATTTTCTGGCTATAGCAGATAAAGAACTTAATTATAAGGGAGACTACAATCTAACTTTCCCTAATGATTCTGTTGATGTGGTGCAGATAACTAAAACAAAAATAGGCTTTTTCGCTCCTGCCGCTGGAGATAAACTCACATTAGATCAATATTCAGGTCAGGTTTTGGAAAAAGATATATTTAAACAAAAACCTTTTAATGAAAGAGTTTCTCTTTCTATTAAAGCACTGCATCTGGGAGATATTTATGGTACTTTTTCTAAAATCCTATACTTTATTGCCTGTTTAATTGCAACTAGTTTACCTGTTACAGGAGTATTAATCTGGATTAATAAAATAAAGAAAAAACCCAAAGGAAAAAAGAAAGAACAGAAAGAAGTAGCTTCTTCAACTATTTAGTAATTGCTACTATCCTTTACCTCTAAACAAAAAAGCTCTTAATTTATCATTAAGAGCTTTTTTAGTACCCGAGAGCATAATGAAACCAAAGCATATATCACACTGATAAACAACAAATTACAAAAACACCCTCTATGAAATTTGAAAACAAACATTATAGATTTGCAGATAAATTACCTGAATTTAAATCATAATTAATCTCTTTCGGATTAGCTTTATATATAGCGCCTGTAAGGAAATCTACACCTAAAGGTACAAGCCCTAAACAAAGATCCAGTAACACATAACCTACCATTACCTTACGTGTTACTTTTATTTGTCTGTCCTGATGTCCTGGAGCATTTATGGATATTATTGCTCCGTCTCTCAGCGAGTTTTTAGACACTTTAATTTTATTGGGTGCATTTCCAACGAAATTACCATCTAGGTAAACTTTGGCTCCAGCCGGGTTTCCGCTCTTTACCTCTACCCTATCTCCAGATCCACTTAATATAGTAGCGCAGCTTTGTAATAAAAATATACCGCAAATTGCGATTGCTAGTAAAGGTTTGTTCATACAATTATATTTAGTCTAGTAATTATGTTTATCAATTTCATTTTCAATTTGTCCAATAAATTCCTCTACGTATCCTCTTCCTATTCCCTGTAAATTTACGTTAATAAAACCTCCAGCTGTACCAACCTTTAAAGTTTTTCTGGTATAAAATAAATAGATGAAAAGGCCTACTATAAAAACTACCACAACAAAAAATAAGTCATCATCATTGCTATATCCCTTGGTAGAATTATCTAAGCCAATAAAAAGCAGTAAAAGAGAACAAATAATAAATGTATAGTATATAATTTTAGGGAATCTCTTAACTCCATAAGAAATAAAGCGAACGTCCTTAACTCTTATCGACTGATAGTTGATATTATCATAATACATCAACCTTTTGTTTGTCAAAATAAGTCTGTTTGAATCTATAGAGTTTACTATATCTTCATTAGGTAGGTTTTTAACCATTTTTTATTTTAGGTTTTTAATTAACTCCAGGATCTCCCCTTCCTTTGCCGGATCTGTAATCTTGATGGTTATAGATATTTCGTAACCCTTATCTTTTCTAGTTCTATATTCGGCTGAATTATCTTCTAACTTAAAATCATAAGGATTATCTTTAAGAATACTATCTATGCTTATATCGAATATTTCAGCAAGTTTCATAAGCTCCTTAACAGTAACTTCCCGTTTCTGATTCTCTATTTTATTATAACCAGATTGGCCGATACCTAACGCATTCCCCACGTATTCTTGACTTAAGTTCTTATTTTCCCTTATATTCTTTAATCGAATAGATATATCCATAACAGAATAAAAATATGTCGTTGATTTGCAATTACTTATACTTTAATCGAATAATTTATTTGATATAACAATATATTTTATTCTATATTCAAATACATTTAACAATTAAAATTCAAAATATGAACACTAAAGCATCAAAATTAACGGTTAAAAACAGGATTAAGGAGGTTCTTAATTCTAAAGGCTTCAAAACTGTTACGCCTACAGAAGCCGTATTAAACAGCATAGGCATTACACTACATCGCTTCAATAAAATAGCTGATAATAAGGTCGATGTTACGGCCGGTGAATTGATTGGTTTTTCCAATTGGTTAAACATTCCTATAGATGGTTTGATAGATCCAAAAGACAAATAACTCAAAATTTTTTAATCATAAATCACACCCCCCGGAATTATGGAAACAAAAAAAACAATTGCCGCTCTGGAACATGATCTGGACGGCAAAATCATGACAGGCGATTTCCTGATAAATAACTACAGGAACATTCCCGAAAGCGATACCGATAAAAAAGTCCGGTATCAAAAACTACTGGTAAAACACTTTACCGCTATTTCTAAACTGTGCGATCAGTTAGAAGAAAGCTTGGAGTTTGCATTATTTATTACCAAACCGCAAAACACACAAAGTCATGAAAAAACCAGAATATAAACTACTTGCAGATAAGTACAACGAACTAACAGACAAATGCGATACGCTTGCCTGTCAGATAAAAACCTGCAACGATCCGGAAGCGGTAAAACTGTTAAGGTTAGATTACCGGGCTTTCCATCACGAAAAAACGGTGATATACGAAAAATTGATAGCGGCAACCACTAAAAACTGACAACTAAAAAATAAAAACTATGTCCACCCCCCGGATTACATTTAACCATAATTGGAATGGTAAACTGTTCTGTACCTGTTTTACCTCCCTGCGCCTGCGCAATGATAAGAAGTACCAAAACGGCACTACTTTTCAAATCATCTTAAACAAGCCCGGAAAAAATCCATTTAATGCAGGCGAAGCTATTCTATGCGATGTCAGGCATTTGTACATACACCAAATTAACGATTTCATGGCTATGATAGACACCGGCTATAACCGGGAAGAAACCGTTAAAATGCTACAAACCATGTACAAAAACATAGTTACTGATTGGAATACACAGCAGCTTTCTCTTTTACTATTTAGGCGCATACAGGTTGATAAAAGTATTGCAAATGCACCTAAGACGATTACTTACAAGGCATCAACTTCTAAACAAGCTTAGTCATGGAAATTAGATATATAATTAAAAATATTGATACCGGAAAATATATAAGTTGGGTAAATGGTAAGGGCACTATTACCTACTGTGTTAAACCAAGTACCGCTAATTATTTCATCGCTGCTAAATTCGCAGGCCGTTGGATGCAGGAAAAAAATCTTAGTCCGAACCAATTTGAGATTGTACCCTTTCAAGTCTTCTAAATGCAATCCTCCCAACTCAAATACATCAAAGAAAAAGCAGATATACTTCAGGTAGTAAAATCGCTTATTCCCTTAACGGCTAAAGGATATGCACAATGCCCGTTTCATACAGAAAAATCGGGTTCGCTGAAAGTAGACGGTAAAAAACAGATTTTCAAATGCTTTGGTTGTGGTGCCTCTGGCGATGTTATAGACTTTGTTATGAGGTACAAAAACATCACTTACAAAGAAGCTTTTAACTGGATCGCAGATTTTTGCCGTATCGGAGATTTTAAAGATCAGGCCAAAGATTTTGTACCGGAGCCGGTAAAGGAATTGCCGGTGAGTTATATAAAATCAGAATTAATGATAGCCTGTAGAGAAAAGTCCAACATTAACAATTTCTCAACTTGGTTACGCAAACATTTTGGAGACCGTAAAGCAGCTATGGCGTTAGCTACCTACAATGTAGGTACTTCCAAACATTGGCCGGGAGCTGTAGTTTTTTGGCAAGTAGATACTGAAAGCAATGTCCGTTCCGGCAAAATCATGCTTTACGATCCAGAAACCGGCAAACGTGTAAAAGAACCTTACAATCACATTAATTGGGTACACAAAGTTTTAGACCTTGTGAATTTCAACCTTAAACAATGCTTCTTTGGCGAACATCTGCTAAACGGCAATAAAAAACGTGTCTGCATTGTAGAAAGCGAAAAAACCGCCATTGTAGCAAGTATTGTTTATCCTGATCAGGTTTGGTTGGCTTCGGGATCTCTGGTAAATCTTACTGCCGAACGTTGCGAAGTTTTAAAAGGCCGTGAAATAATTCTTTTCCCTGATGTCGGTGCATTTCCTGCCTGGGAAGAAAAAGCGGAATATCTTAACCAGGTTATGCCCGATACTCATTTTGCTGTTGACAAAACCCTTTCCGGTTATACTCAAAAAGGCTATGATCTCTGCGATTATATTATTGACGACCTAAACCATTTCAAATAATGCAAAAAGTATTAACAGACCCCCCGAAAAAATACAGCATTATGCAAAAACTTAAGCAAATGCCAGGTGTCTATCGTGACAATTATTATTTGCTTTGCGTACATGTAGACATTTCTGTCCGCACATTGGACAACTGGATGAAATACACCATAGAATGTAAATCATCCATCCCCATAGACAAGGCCTACAAAATCGCTGAATTTTTTAACTGTACACCAGACGAATTAATAAACAGATACGATGGCTAAACAAAATTATTTTACTACCAGGTTAAGCCAGATCTTTACAGATCCCAAAGCTTATTCTTTCGAACACGATAGCAAAATAATTCCGGTTTTTAAGGAGATTAAAGACGGGGCTATCCAAATAAACTACCCATCCCTGTATGGCGGTGCCGAATGCTACAGCGAGGGTAATGCTATAAAAACATTTTTCCGTGTCCGGGTAAATCCAGATCAGGAAAAAGACTATAAATATTACCGGGACGAAAAAGCCGGAAACCGTATATTTTTCCCCTTACAGCTCATTAAAAAGTTTCAAGAAAAAGAAGAAATAGAAACGCTTTATTTGGTAGATGGCGAATTTAAAGCCATTGCCGGAACCAATGCCGGTTTTGATATGATTTCGGTGTACAGCAAAGATGTTTTTAATGATTCGGAAGCTACTTTACACCCGGATATAGTACGCCTGGTACATACCTGTAATATCAAAAGTATTGTTTTACTCTTAGGGGCTGATACTATGGTTTTGGACTGGAACCCCGAAACCGAAACCGAAAAGGATTTAAGCTTACGTTTTTTCGCCTTTGCCCGTTCTGTAAAAAACTACAAAGCACAGGCCATACAACACATAAAGTCGGTTTACTTTATGCATTTGCAACCCGAGTTTTTAAGCGAAACCATTAAAGGATTAGACGATCTGCTTTTTTACCGTAAAGGCGAAGGCGATTATATATGCAACGATTTGAACCGTTTACACGTGGCTAAAAATTATTTTAGTGGGATAAACTTAACTGCCGAAACTCCAAGCAAAATAAATAGTTTCTTTTACTTAAATAAGTATCAAAACAAACCCGGGGCATTCCAAAGCAAGTTTGCGCATATCATTAAAGATTATCCATTCTATTTTCAGGGTGTACAATACGTAGTAGATGCCCAGGACGGTTTAAAGATCCTGAAACATAAGGATAACGATTTGTTTGTGCGTGTAGGCTGCAAGTATTACAAAAACATAGAAGTACCAAACGCTCATAAAAAGGGTGTTTTCGATAAGAAAATGACCGAATGGAGTACCGTAGAACTCAAACGGGATTATGTAGACAAAGGTTTTAAAAATTTCTTTGACGAAATACCCAAATACGATGATTTTTGTAATATCCCAGACAATACAGAAGAGTACCAACCAACCATTGGCAACTGTCTTAATCTTTATTTTGAGCTTGACCATGAAATTATATCTGGCGAATGGACATCTATAGAAATGTACCTGAAGCATGTTTTCGGAGATAAAGAACTTGCAAGCGGCCACACCAATTACGATCTGGCTTTAGATTACTTCACCCTGCTCTACACTACGCCTACGCAGGCTTTACCTATTATGTGTTTAGTTAACCGGGAAAAGAACACCGGAAAAAGTACGATGCTTTGGCTGATGAAAGAGATTTTTAGAGAGAACTGTACTTTTATTGGTAACGAAGAACTAAAAGATCACTTAAATGATGACTGGGCAGCTCGTTTGGTTATAGGCGTAGACGAGGGTTTTATTGATAAGAAAACGGTAATAGAACGCCTGAAATCTATGTCTACCAGTAAGTTTATTAAACTGCGTGGCATGTACAAAGGCCGCAGCGAAATTGGCTTCTTTGGTAAATTCGTCATCACTTCCAATGATGAAGACAATTTTATCTCCATTGATAAAGACGAAACTCGTTTCTGGGTAAACAAAGTACCGGTTATTAAAAAAGACGATCCTTTGTTGGTAGAGAAAATGGCTAAAGAGATCCCTGCATTTCTACACTTTCTGCGTAACCGGGAGATATTGCACCCACGTGTATCACGCCATTGGTTCGAACATTCCTTACTACATAATGATGCTTTAACCAAACTGAAAGAAAGCTCCCGGGGATGGTTTGAGAAAGAACTCATTGCCATTATGGAAGATCTGTTTTTTACGTACGAATACCACACCCTTTATTTTACCATTAGCGAATTGAGCCACATGGTAAACGGTGGAGAAAGTGCCGTGAAGTTTAGAAAAGCGGATATTAAAAAGCAACTGGAGGATAAATTTGGCTTAGAAAGTAAAAACGGGCGTTTTCAGCAACCTAATAAACCAGGTGATGTTTACCAGTTAAAAACATCGGAAAAGAAAGGCCGTTGTTTCGAGTTTCGGGTAGAAGACTTTTTAAGCCCCGAAAAACTGGAAAACGAGTTTACCTATTTCAGCATCGAACAAATAAATGAGTTCAGGGAATATGGCTCACCAAAGGTTTACGAACCTTTAAAAGAAGAAAGTGATAATCCATTCCCTTCACAAGGGGCTTTGGATTTACAGCCTGATTATAGGCATTTAGGTAATGATGATATACCATTTTAATTATGAAAGGAATACAACTTGACTTTTTTAGAGAACCTCATATTTTAAAAATACCATGTGTTACCCATGGTTTGGAGGACATGATTAAAGAAAGTGGCGAAATTGTACAAAAGGCTATTATAGATTATAATCCATATTCGTGTGTTTTAATGTTATCGGGTGGAGATGATTCAATCACAGCTTTACATGTAGCTATTATGTTAGGTGTAAGAATTGATTTTATTATTCATGGTGTAACCGGAACTGGCTTGCCCGCAGTAAGAAAATATGTACATAAAGTTGCGGAATTGTTGAAGATTAAAATTATCGAAGCGGATGCAGGCACAACATTTGAAGATTATGTGAAAAGGAAGGGATTTTTTGGTAAGGGAAAAGATGCACACACATTTAGTTATCACTTATTGAAAGTAAATCCCTTTAATCGTGTCATTTCAAAATATATTAGAAAAGGTATTTCAGGAAGAAAAATTTTACTGCTAAATGGAGTTAGAGTCGAAGAAAGTGAAAATAGAGCGGATAATTTTGGAGACAATCCGTATAGGATATACGGTTCAGATATTTGGGTAAATATTATTCACTGGTGGACAAAAAGACAATGTTTACAGCTTCTAGAAAGCAATAATTTTGAAAGAAATCCTGTATCTGTATCATTAGGTCGTTCTGGCGAATGTAACTGCGGGACAATGCAGAGCGATACTGATAGACAAGCAGCATCCGATTTTGATCCTATTTGGGGTAAATGGTTGTTGGATATTAGAAGATATTGTATTAAAACATTTGGATGGGATATTAATCAGAATCCCAAAAAGGAAACTTTGTTGAGAATAAAGGCAGAAGCTTCAAAACTGAATGAATTTATGCCAATGTGTGTGGGTTGTAAATCAAGACAACTTTCACTTGATCTAAAAAAGCCGATTTAAACCGGTTTTTTTTAATCTTCGTCATCAAGTTCTAATGTATCTTGATGGAATGAACCATTTATACGTTCTTTGTCTTTGAACCACGAAGTTAAAACCTGTATTTCACTTTCTCTGATAGATCCCTCTAAAGATTCAATATAACTTTCATAACCATCTACTGTCATTGATGGTCCTCCAGATTTTAAAGTCACAACATCTCCGATTTTAAATTTTTGTGCCATACATTTATAATTTAGTTTCTCGAATATAAGATTATTCTCCCTTTATCCCTAACGGCTCGCCTACCAGGCAACGCAAAACAAATAAAGCCCGAAACAAGGGCTTTATTTGGTTATAGCGGTGAATGATAAAATGAATGGAGCGTAGCGCAATGAATGCCTTTTCTAGCCCGTTTTGGTGGTAACTCTTTGCCTATTTGCTGTTTTTTCTACGGCAAACAACACCGCCAATTACAACACTAATTTACCACAAAAACGGCTCTTACAGCCCAAACAGCAAAATATTTTCAATTTTAAAACGCCTTTTGCCCTTGCCGGAGAGGGCGGCTTTTTAATTTTTTTAAGCCTTTAGGAATAAGGCGAAAAACCCAAAACCTAACTTAAAAGCAATAAACTTAATATATTTTGTGACTTTGTGACTTTCTTTATTTTTTTAATATTTAAGAAATATAAAAAGATATAAAAGAGAGAGTTACGCATTTTATATGCTGTCACAAAAGTTGTCACAAAATATTTTTTGTTGTGACGGGGTGTGACACTTCCACAATCCCCCTCCTATTCTTTCGGTAAAAAATTACGGTAAAAAGTTACGGTAAAAGCTAAAGCTTATCTGTTTTCAATTAATCTACTTTGTATGTGATATATATGTTTTCACATGAGTACAGAGATTGAAGAAAATCCGGTTCCCGAAGAAAACGAACCGAAAACAGCACTTAAACCCCGAAACCAACATTTAAAATCTGCCGATCCTAAAAAACATCAGTTTACCGGTCGGGCTACAGAGAGCGAAGCCGAGACAATAAACCGGACCATTGCTGCTAGAAAAAAACAGTTGGGATTAATCGAAAACGGTGGTTATGATATAGTTCGCTTAGCTCTGGATATGATTAAGCATATCAATAATGATATTTTTTCAAGCTTTAAAGTAAAGTAGATGGCAAAGAAGATTGTCTATAAAACCAAGAAACCAGGTAAAAGGCGCTCATTATGTAGTGGGTACAAGGTATTTCCAGACGGAAAAAAGTGCCCAGGTTGTGCCGATTGCGTAGGTCAAAATAGAATAAAAGATCCTTTTGCTTTACTTGAAAAAAGAATGTTCGTTTTAACTAAGAAACCAAATAAAAAAGCCCGGCGGTAACCAGGCTTAGTATAAAATGAATAACACACCCCCCGGTGAATTAATTCAAAATATGGAACAAAATAGCAATAATAATACCGAAAACGGTAAAGAAATTGAATTTCCTACTATAGAAAAACCTATTGAAGGTGTCGAAATAGAAATGATAAAATTGCCAAAAGAGCAATTAAACCAATTAATTGAAAAGCTGCGAACTTATGAAAGTGATCTCGTAACTATGGTTTCGGTATTACTACAGTTTTCAGGTCTGTTTTCTGGTAAAACCAATTTGCTTTCTATAGCGGCTCAAATCCCCAAACTCATCAACGATCCCAAAATCATAGACCAGTTCAAAACCTTGGCTCCAATCCTAGAAAAATATGGCAAAGAAAACGAAAACAGTTAATCAGGATGCTACTGTGGTAGACTTAACCGATGTTCTAAGTCGGGAAGTTAAGGTAGATGTTCCACCCGTTGTAATTACCCATGACGAACCCGTACAAGAAGCCATATTTGAAGAGATTGAAACGGAAACCATTATTGATGATGATGAAAACAATTCACAACATCAATACCAGGATGCAGATCCAGGCTATCAGGAACCGGGAGAAATATTTATGTCTCCTACGGATATTGCTGAAAACATAGTTAACCTGTTAGATGGTTTGCAAAGTAGTGCCATACCCTACCTGCGCAAAAAAAACCTATTTACCGAAAAGGAACTGGAGCTTTTGCAAAAGATAGATCATAGTGCCGTATATGATGCCAATTCACGGGAATTTTATGTCCTGCAAAAATGGAAACGCCATTTAGACGTAATAAAAGAAGTTCCGTTTAGCGATGGCGAATCCCGGAGGCTAAAACAAGCTACTGCAAGATATGCTGCTACAACAAATATGCAGGTTACACCATTTCAGGGACTAATTATGGCCTATAGCGAGGTGGTTATCAATCGTGTCAAACTATTTACTGAATAATATGGAAATATTTATCAATTGCCTGGTATTGCTTGGTTTCGTGGTTATAGCGGTTCTTTCTCTTAAAATGTTAATGAAGAAAGAACAATCTGCCGATCTGGGCGAAGAGCATAGACCATATAACAGCTATACTAATGGTACTGCGAAAACAAAGTTAGATCAGTCATTTCCACCCAAAGAGTTTGGAGAAGCCAAAGGATCGAAATATCAAAAACAAAGGTCATGTCAGCAACAATAGCAAACAGTAGAACAATATTTGGCAAAGAGTACATTTTGGCATTATCATGCGAAAACGTAGTTGCAATAAATGCGACTGCCGAAAATTGGAAAAAAGCAGGTCATCAGACAGCTAGGTTTAAGTTTAAAAAAACTGGAGACACTATTCATTTATATGCTTCCAGATTTAAAACAAGATCTTTCTGATAATGGCGAAAACGCGTGATTTACATTACAGTTCTTTAGTCGTTGGCCGTAAAGGTGTTGGCAAAAGTACCTATCTGGCATCTGTAGCTAAAAAATACCCAAAAGGCAGTAAGGTATTAATTATTGACGTTAACGGATCCCCGGCCTACAATTGTTTTCAGCAAATTACAGTAGATCAGATCCGTAATCTAAAAAGTGGCATAGTTAAACTGATAGGTACACCGGATAAAGATACTTTGATAAAGATTTCACAGGATTTTAGAAATGGATTAATCGTTTTCGAAGATTGTACCAAATACATTGAGGGCAATCCTCGGCCGGAAATTAAAACTTTTTTGGTGGATCACCGGATGTACGGATGTGATTTGATATTTACTTTCCATTCGCTAAAGCGTGTCCCGCCTTTCTTCTGGGAAATGACAGCTTATGTGACACTTTTTAAAACATTAGAGACCTTTGATACCGGAGCAAACCGAAACCGTATCCCAAACTTTGAAAACATGCTTAAGGCATACAAAAAAGTAAATGCGCATGCAGATCAAAGGCATAAAATTACAGTTGAAACCATGATTTAAACCATTATGAGTGAAACGAAAGCATTTATTATTCAGGCATACAGCTTTAAAGAGATTATAGCTCATTATGGCGTGTCATGGAAAACATTTAAAAACTGGATTGCCAAAATTCCAGATCTGGGCGAATACACCGGTAAGAAATTTACGCCTAACCAGGTACAAAAAATAGTAGATCATTTAGGGAAACCATGAAAACACTGGTAGAAATCGTCCGTGGCGGTAAATTAGACAGACTGGAAGAGTTTATAGGCAAAAAAGGTTACATAGATGGTTACATTCACAATGAATTTGTAGGTATCTGCGGTCTTGTCGTTATAGGTGATGAAATTATACCGGTTCCACTTAAATATTTAAAAGCAATAAAATAAAACATTATCCATTTGTTACCATCCACTCAGCCTGCCGTTGTGAAACGCCAGGCTTTTTTTATATGCTTTCGTTTAATATCATTGCCTTTGAACGCCTTTCATTGTCTTTCATTTCCCTATATCGTACTTCTTTCCCTAAAGGCTTGCATGTTTGGGTTTTCAATAATCCAAAAGAAAAGCAATGAATAATCTCTTCGACAAAAAAGTATTTGTTACCGGAGTTTTGATATTGGTTGCTGCTTTCTTCCTTAGAAAGTGGTTTACTAAAAGAGTCAAGAAAGCAGACGGTACAGAGTCCAATTATGTAGGTCACGAATCCGTTGGTTTCGCTTAATCTACCAAACCGTAATTATCTCATTTAATCAACAAACAGATGAAAAAAGTATTTTTAGGACGCTCTTTCAACAGAGCATTATCTCCGAAGTTTGTAAGTAAGCGTTATTTAACAGCTGAAGAGCTTGAAAACGAAGCAAACGAATTAAGCAATTTCGGTGGAGGATTGGGCTATGTAGGACATGGCGATGACTTTTTAGAGTTTTCGGGCAATGCCGCATCATTTGCAGATGCGCAAAGCGAAGCTAAACCGTTCATTATTACCTTAACCAACACATCGGCTACCGAAGCCAGAACAGCACTAATGTGTCCGGGTTTAATTGTCAACGCCATCGGGCTAATGAAAACAGGTGCTTTCAACGACAAATCAAATCAGGCGGGTCTATCTGGGTCTTCCGGGTCTCCTGGTTCAATTGAGATGTTTAATGCCTTTATTCGTGAGTTCCCATCCCTAATAAGCGGTTTCAAAATTGCATCGGATAGCGTTGCGCAAATGGATCAATCGTTTACTATTGTTAAACAATCTCCATTTAAGCAGCATAGTTCTTTGGTAATTGCTACCGGTACCTATGCCAGCGAGGGAAACTTCAATACCAAAATATTAACTGTTCCCCGTCCGTTCTTTATGGATGCACAAACAGTTATAGAATACACGGTATTGCCGTCTACTTCGGTGACTGTAACCCTAATGGTAGGCACAAGCTTGAACGTTGCTAAAGCTTTGCGAGAAAAAACACAAAGAGCAAAACAAACTATTGCTCAGGTTGGAGCTGCTGCCGTTCGTAGTCAATATATAGGATAACCCATAGCATCTGGCAAATGGATGCTATTAGACAAATTGTTCAGCAGCGGCCAGATGCCGTTGCTGAATTATTGGAAGCCTATGGCGTAAAGGCAGAACCAAACGAAAGAAATTTAAACAACTTGGTCAAAGTTTATGGTAACGCTCCTTTGCCTTACAATAATGTTACTGGTAACGACTCAGGACAACCAAAACCCACCCTTTTCGACAAAATTTTAAATATCGCAAACGGGCTAAACAATGTTTCCAAAAGTTTAAAAAAAAGTGCGGTTTCGGTTCCCGGTACATTAGCAGTAGGCACCAATACAAGCAATACTCAAGATCCTTTGGCTACGCCTCGAATATTCGGAATTAACCGAACTATTTTCTTGGTACTTGCTGGATTAACGGTTTTAGCAGTAGGTATTATCCTGTTTAAAAAAAGCTAATGGAAATTTGGGCTAAAGGGATTACAAAAATAATAAAGGTGCCTGATCTTGGCATGACACCAGCAAGGGTTAACCGCCGTACCGGTGTCATGGAAATAAGTGTCAGGCACATGAGAAATATGCCTGTAGCGCATCGGCTCTTCGTAATGCTCCACGAGCAGGCACACGTAGAACTACAAACAACAGACGAGGTCAAAGCCGATGCCTACGCATTTAAAAAATATGCTGATATGGGTTATTCGTTAAAAGAATCTGTAAAAGCACTAACAAAAGTTTTAAACGACAAAAACCCGGAACATAACTGGAGAATGTATTTATCTCTTAAAAGAGCTGAACAATACGACTTGGAGTTTAACGGGAATTTAAAATTTGCAAGATGAGTAATACACCCAGACCATCAAGAGGTGCAACGCCCGGAACTGTATCCCAAACCATAGCAGCTGGTCCAGACCAAAGCCCTATGAATTTGCCTGCGGTAAATCCAGGCGGTGTGGCACTTCCTGCATCGTCAATAGCAGCTACTTTACAAATAGTTAATGATATTGATGAACTGGAAGGCAGGGACGATCCCGATACTCATGGTTTCTTATATAACGACAATAATATTTTTGAAACCGGAGGGCTGAATAAATCAGATCCTAACCTTTTTAAAAGACGGAAGTCCGGTATTATGACACCGAATAAAGTTCGCCCGATAGCTTACATTCCAAAGTTTGGAGATATTATTTTCCATAAAGGCGAAGAGTACGAATTTTTGGGTTATCTGGGAGATAATATTGAGCTTGAACCAGAAGAACTAGCAAGCTTTCAAGCCTATGGAAATGGAGAATATTCAGAATTTTTTGGTAAAGCATTTAAAAACTTCACTAAAAATCTAAAAAACATTGCTAAAAATCTACCAGGCAAATTTGGGCTATTCAGAAAAAGAATAAAAGGTTCTGCTTCCTTTGATGGTTATGATGAGGTAGAGTATTTTATTGGATCAGATCCAATGGAAGCCGAATTTATAGGAAAAGCTTTCAAAGCGATTGGTAAAGGCGTTAAAAAGGCGGTACAAGCTGTTGGTAAAGGAGTTAAAAAAGCTACTCAAGCGGTCGGAAAAGCAGGTAAAGCTGTTGGTAAAGGGGTGGCTAAAGGTGTAAAGGGGGCAATTAAAGGGGTTGGTAATGCGGTTAAGGCTGTTGGTAAAACCATTGAAAAAGGTGCAGACTGGTACGCTAAAAACTTTGGTAATGGACAGCAAGAAGCTAGTCCTTATGAAAGTCCTTTAGATTGGTCTCAACAAACAGCAGCCATAGATACCCAGTCAGCTCCTGGTTTTATGCCTTATGAAAATGGAGATTACTACCAAGACGAAAACGGGCAAATTGTTTATGCTAATGCTCCAGAAGGAACCCCTATAACTCAAGCAAAATCAAACACCAATTTAATTATAGCAATTGCCATAGCTGTATTGGTTATTGGAGGGCTTTTTATCCTAAAATTTAAAAAGTAATGGAAAAGTTTTTAAAAGAATATAAAGCCCTTTTAATCATTGCCATTTTAACCATTGGGGTAATGATGTTTATTTATTACAAGGGTAAAAAGTCGGGAGCAATTAATATTCCAGATGCACCTTATCCAGACGGCACTCAAGGAATACCTGCCGGATTTAACCCTAATGTTTTAGCCGATGAGCTGCATAGCGTTATGAGTGGGCTATTTACTTTATCGGGTACTAAAGATAAAACCTGGCGAAAACTATTAGACCTGCCCACTAATGATATGGTAGTGGCCGTCTATAATACTTTTAATTCTAAATATGGAAGCTTGGGCAAAGGGTCATTAACCAATTGGATTAACGATGAATACTACTACGACTTTGCAAGCGGCATAAAAACAAAGGTATTACAACGATTGAAATCATTAAGACTAACATAAATCAATTACATCATGACAAACAACACAAAATACATCCTTATTGCCCTGGCAGTTGCAGGGATAGGATTTTTTCTTTGGAAAAAGTATAAACTGGTAAAAAAGGTAGCTTAAAATGAAAACAGAAAGAATTGCACTCATAGGTATTGTAATCGCTTTAGCTGTACTGGTTTGGTTTCTGGTCAAAAAATCTAAACAGAACAAGCAAGGAGATCCCGTACAAAAAAGCTCCGCTCCTACTGTAGGGCAAAAGATCCAGGAGGGTTATAGCAATTCTTTGGGCAAACTCACAGATTCTGAAGTAAAGAACCTGGCAACCAAGTTTGATCTGTTAGAAAGTGAAGCTAATGTATTAAAAGCAATGAATGCCAAGGAACCTACAGGAACCATGTTAGACAATGCTATTACGTTACAACACCTTCCGGATGCCTTATTAAGAAATGTAGTCGAATACTGGCAAAACGCCACTAAACAAAAAGTTACCCGTTCGTCTATATTCTCAACAATGATGGTTGACACTACAGAGATACTGCCCATGTTATTAAGAAAATTAAGGGATTTAGGATATTAAAATTATGGAGCCTCCGAATGTTTTAAAAACACTTTTTAACGATGGCGAATTGCCAACTGTTAATGTAGAAATAGGACTAACTAAAGAAACTATTATAGACCTGGCTTTTGCCGCTATTATAGTTGCTGTCTTATTGGCTTTCCTGAATAAGTATATCCTATCTAAAATTTAAAGCAAATGTTACAAGTAAGACAAAGCTATTACGATGCCGTTCAGAAAGTATCTGGAAATGCGGATCTTTTCTTCCAAAAACTCTCAGAAATGTGTAACCGTTTAGGTGTGACTATCGATGATGTTGCATCCGTGATGTGGATTGAAACTGGAAAAACCTTTGATCCTAAAATCAAAAATCCAAATTCTTCTGCAAGCGGTTTAATCCAATTTATGGAAGCTACTGCAAAAGGTTTAGGTACCACAACGACACAATTGCGGGCAATGTCTAATATAGAGCAGTTGACCTACGTAGAGAAATACTTTAAGAATCAAATAAATGCATTTGGCAAACCTAAAGATTTTTTTGACGTGTATACTCTGGTGTTCTATCCGACTTGGTTAAAGATGGCAGATACAGCGCAAATGACTATTTCGGCTTCAAAAGCAAATATCGGTATCGATACTTATTTCGGGAATAAAGATGGCATTGTATCTAAAGGTGAATTTAGAAAGTTTGCTATGTCTAAACTCCCTATAAACACTCTAATAGCATTAGGGACTAAAAAAAAATCTACCCATTGTAATTGCCCTAATTGTGGCTGCGCTATTGATTTGGTACTTTCTAATTAGAAAATAATGGCAGGTAAAAGATTTCAATATACAGGAGTTCAAACTCCGGGAAAAAACACACCTCAAAGCTACACCGCTAAAATTGCGAGTGCAGTTATCCGGGCATGTGCCAATACCGGTATTTTGCCGTCTGTAGTAATTGGGCAGGCTATTAAAGAAAGTGGAGCGGGTAACGATTATAAAGCCTTTGTTTATAATAATCCTTTTGGTCACATGGCTTTATCTAACTGGAGCGGTGACGGTGTACGTTTAAGCACCAAAAAAGGTGCAGCTTACTGGCGTGTTTACCCTACCCTTTACGATGGCATAAAAGCCCATATAGCCAACTTGCAGCAAGGTAAATACAAAATAAAAGGTGTCGCTTTAAAGAAAACGCCTTTAGCGCAATTGAATGCTTTGCAAGACGCAGGCTATAACGTGGGACCGGACAAAAATGTCTATGCCGGAAAAATTGCAGCTATGATAAACAATTTAGGCTTAGAAAAATACGATCGTGAGTTAATCGCTTACGAAAGAAATATTAACGATAACAATTTGGCTTTCCACGAACAGGACGGAATAACCAAAGCTTTACATAACATTTTTGCTTAATTATTATGCCAGGAGAGAGACCAGAATTAAAGCCTGTACCGCCTACACCGCCTTATGTGCCGCCAACAGGAAGTATACAAAGTGGTATACAAAGCCGAGCTATTGGCCATTTAACCATTGACCTGACTACCTCTGGTGCAGGTGCATTGCCAAATGTTACAGGTAATACCGTTACCGCTTTAATATTTATTGAAGCCGCTCCGGGATCTGCCGAAAACACCGTAATAGCCAGATATTGGCAGGATGGCTCTGCGCCAACTACAGATGAGGGCTTCCCTTTAAAGGCTAACCAGTTTTTTGAAATCAAAGGTTATGCTAACATTGTCAATTTACGACTGATAAGTGTTAATAGTCTGGCACATACTTTACAGATCCAATACTTCTCCTAATGGCAACATTTACAGAATTTAACCGCATAGGTGTACGCACCGTTGAAGCCAGGGGAGCCGATGGTAATATTGCGCTTTATACTCAATGCGCTAACCATTTAGACGGTACTCCCATGAACGACAGCAAAGTAGATGGAGATATTTATATAAAGGTTGGCTACGAGTATTTTAAAAAGAATGATGTTAGCGAAGCTGTAGTACCAGATCCAACTTTTACAGACGATAGTTTTGATATATAACGTTATTTTTGGGTATATAAAACCCTTAAATAATGAACAGATTACAGTTTTTAGCTTCTACAGTCTTAGGATTTTTTAATCCGCCAAAAAAACAAGAACCAGAAATCAAATATATGAAAAGGGTTAACGATACTTTAATAGAACTACTGGACAGCCACACCAACGAATATGTAACTTTTTCAAAGGTTACAAAATACGCTGATGGCTCCGCTATGAATGATGCCAAATGTGATGGTGTCATTTATAGGAAATTAGGGAGTGAGTATTTTAAAAGGAATTTTACAGGGCCGGTAAATGTTAAGTGGTTTGGTGCTAAGGGGGATGGGGTCACGGATGATAGTCTTGCTGTTCAAAATGCATCTAAATATGGGGGCGAACTATATTTTACTGCGGGGACTTACGTATTTAATGCATCTTTTAATCAAAAAATAGTCATCTGTGGCGAAGGGAGCGAAAGAACTATATTAAAACCTTTTGATATTACTAAAGCTATAATTACCTACACATCGAAAGGTCCTTATTGGACTTACCATTCTGAAATTAGAAATGTTTCCTTTGCATCAGAAAATAAAACTGGGGTTGGATTTGCGTTTTCAAAAACCAATTTTTCCGATTACGAGATAGGAGATGAATATTCTAATAATGTTAAATTTTATGGATGTAGGTTTCTTGGATTAGAAAAAGGAGTGCAATTTACATACGGAAACATTGGGACTGAATTCTATAGTTGTGGGTGGACTCTTTGTAAATATGGTGTGTATTGTGTCAGTAATAAATTTGGTGCAATAATGCATGCCGGTAATAAATATTTTTATGGTGGTCAAATAGATAGTTGTGATGTAGGTGTCTATATTCATAACACAGCAATTGGATTCGGTGGTTTTTCTATTACAGATACTATTTTAGAATACAATAAGATTAATTTTTATTGTTACTCAACGAATACCTATGCTGGGCCTGTATCATTTATGAATATTTGGAATGAGGGTAGCGGATCTGTTGCTTTTACTGATCCAGTCAGTATTGATAACTGGGACGGTAACCTAAGAACACAAGTAAATGTTTTGCCGAGGTCGTTTATGTTTGAAGGATACAACTCAAACTATACTTTTTACGGAGGAACAATTTCAGATATCTTAGTTACAGCACTAAATAGCCAGGTTTTAATTAATGGTTCTCAAGCAGAAAGATATTCCGGAGTCGGTGCTGCTCCTTCAGATGTTGATATTACTTCTGAGATAATATTCGAAAACTGTGTATCCTATGCAGGGTTCCCTATAGGTAATAACATTACATTAATAAATCCTAATACCAGTTTAAAAGATATTAATGGGAATGTACGCTCCTCAATAGCTCGAGGGTTAGTGATAAAGAACAGACTTATTTCGCAATCGTTAAATTATCCTAAAATATCTAAACCTCTAAATGTTGTAACGAATTTAGGTGCTGGTTCTTTTAATTCCAACGGTACGCTTGTTTCAGACGGAATATTAAATGATTTATGTAATGAGTATTTGGTAGATTTTTCCAATTCATCTCAATTACTAAGACTATTAGGATCTGAAATTACAGTTAATGTAAATGAATGGATTGTTATGACATGCGGAGTGAAACTGATATCAGGATCTCTCAATATAAAATTTTGGAACCGAAGTAGTTTAAAAGCTGCTGAAATAGAGATGCCAAAAACATTCAATAAATGGTTTACAGTTGGTTTTTTAGGTAAGGTTACAGAGAATGGTGATATTTATATGGATTTTTCAAGTCCGTCTGAAAATATTTTCAGGTTGTCAAATTTTCAAGCCGTAAAATTTGGGACAGAGTCGGAAGCTAAGGAGTTTTTAAATTCCAACATATTTATCGTTTAACATGCACAAAACACTATTTTCAATATTAGCCGGTACAACCGGTTTTGTTGGTACGGTAGCCGAATCAACAGCTAATATCGCAGCGGAAGCCGTACAACACGTACAGCCTGCTTTGCAAGATCCCAACACTTACCTTAAAGGCGCAATAGTATCTGCATTATTACAGATTGCTCTTAAGCTGATAGATAAGTGGAGCGAAAAACGCAAAGAGAAAAAAGCGGCTAAAGAAGCTGCAAAAGCGTGACCTATGAATATAAAAAAACCAATTGCTAAACTTAGCAGTAAAGAAAAAACTTTAGTATGGCGGCCAGTAAGAAAGCAACCAAAAAACCAATCCAAAACAAAAAAATAGGAGATCAGGGAGCGTTTACTCCTGCGGGTAGCATGGCAGAAAGGTACTGGAGTCAAAAAGGGATCCGTACTTTTATCAATGCTCCGGTAAAAACCAATTTCAATCCTGGTACAGCTGTGCTGTCTAAATTCAAATTAAAAGGTATTGAGTTTGGTAATTGGGTAACCATTGAGGATCGTTGGAATTATCTCAAGCAACTTTCTATCAGTCTCAATAACCTCAACAAAGTTTTAGATTTTGGTAATAATATTGGTCTGCAAAACACCTTAACAGTTTCTTTTGGTGCCAGAGGAAAAGGTCAGGCTTTGGCACATTACGAGCCTCATACAGATGTTATCAATTTGACACGGTATAAAAAAGGTACTCCAGATGCTTTAAAAGAAGTCATGTTTACGCTATCCGGCGGCTTTGGTTCCTACGCACATGAATACGGCCACTTCTTAGACTACTTCTTTGGAAAGTATATACACCAGGATAAAAGTTCACCATCTTTAAGCAATGGTAGATCTGTGCGGCCGGTTATAGAGAACAATTATAAATCCGGATCATTACGCTATTTAATGTTTAACGTAATGGATACTATTATGTGGAAGCCAGGCAAACCCAAACTGGAAAAAAACGGTGTAATTTACGAACGTAACTCCATGACGCTGTATTACAAAAAGCTGCGTACCCTTTTTGCATTGGACGAATACTGGTTGCGTAATAACGAGATTTTCGCCAGGGCTTTCGAGCAATATATTTTGTACAAACTCAAACAAAAACGCTTGAAAGATCCGTTTCTTTCTCAGGTTAAATACGACACGGCTGTTTATATGTCTCCAACAGAATTAAAAGCCATTGTCAAACCTATGGATACCCTTATTAAGGCAATGGCTAAGTATGCTAAAATGAAGTAATATGAAAACTTACACCAGAACCCACAGCAATAAAAAAGCATTAACAAACCACGTTGCCCGTATCCGTAAACGTGGCGGATCTGTAAAGAGTAAAAAAACTACTAAAGGCACTAAAATAGTATATGCTTTTGGTAAAGGCAAAAACTCTCAATTAGTTCTATTTTTGTGACAAAATTAAAATATGTGGCATTCTGTAACACAAAAAACAATGTCAATTGCTTTTAAAACAGGTTTGTCACAGAATTACGCTGTCACAGAATATTTTCAGAAATTTAAAAAAACATAGGTTGTGTTTTATTTTCTTCTTAAAGGCTGTCTAGGTTCATGATTAATTTTTTCTTCCTGGCTTCACTAATCTTTATATAAATCATAGTGGTTTTAATCTCAGCATGACCTAATAAGCTCATTAACGTTTCTGCATTTCCCCCGGCATCTATAAAGTTGGTAGCAAAAGTATCTCTGGAGCAATGGAATGTAAGACTTCTATTTATTTCCGCTTTGGCGGCAATAACTTTTAAATTTCTATTTACAACCTGGTCACATATATTTTTAAATATAGCCCCTCTCCTTTTTGTCGGATCTATTAATGTTAGTGCGTATTTAGTTAACGGCACAGAAACCACAACTCCAAATCTTTCTCCTTTAATTGTACTGACTGTCAAAACCCTATTTTCTATATCTTCGTAATCCAAGGCATTATTATCAGATATTCTCAAACCAGTTTCGCAACTAAACAAAAATTTCCTTAAAATTTCCTGTGGAAAGCTCTCCAGTCTTTTAGATCTATACAATTGTTTCAGCTTTTTAAGATCTCCAATTTCCAAAGGATCTCTTTTGCCTTTTTTAAACGCTTTTATTTTAAACTGTTCGTATGGGTTTTCTACATTTATTTTATTTCTGATGGCTTCTTTCAAAAAAGAATTGATAGTTACGTGTACTGCCTGTATAGAATTGTGTCTTAATTTAATATTACTTCTCAGATACTTATCAAATTTCGCTATCAATTCGGGATCTATTTCGCTAAACAATACGTTTCCTTTAGTAAAGGTTTCAAAATGTTTTAACCGATTCTTTTTATTCTTATAGGTCTGTAGCTTTATAGTATCTGCCATATTAGCTGCTTCTAATTTTGCTTTAGCCCAACTGACAAAATTATCACGGGAAGCATAGTTAAGAAAATCAAGCTTAAAACTTTGATGTGTTACTTCTCTATCTGCTAAACGATAACGCCTCAATAATTCATTAGCTTTCCCTTTCTCCTTGTTAATTAGGAGATTGAGATCTGTTATTTCTTCATCATTCACCCCATCGTATTTAAACTGTTCCTTATCCTTATCAAAAAGTTGAGGATAAAACTCGAGTTCTAAAGAAATCCTCCTGGGTATACGGTCTATTGTTAATTGTAGATAAAGACCGGCTTTTCCATTTTTCTTAACATGTTCAAAAAATCTGATGGCATACGAAATTCTTTGCATAATAAATCCTCCAGCGATTTGAAAACAAACCGCTCAAAAAATGATAAAAAAATGAACTTGAAAACAATTTGAAAACAAAAAACCGTCTAAACTTAACGTAAAGACGGTTTTTTATATGTAATGTACCCGAGAGCAGATTCGAACTGCCACGCCCGTAAGGCGCCACCCCCTCAAGATGGTGCGTCTACCAATTTCGCCACCCGGGTATTTTGGGCAAATATATATTTTATCTGGATAAATTAAATATTTATTTGCAATCCGTCGTAAGCTAAGGAAATATCAGAGGGAAGTTCTTTGGTCACATCTATATATTTTCCTAATCTATGGCTTATATGTGTAAAAAAGGTATGCTCGGCCCCAACTTCCTCAGCTAAGTCTATAGCTTCCTGAAAAGTCAAATGCGAAAGATGGTTTTCTTTTTGTAATGCATTCAAAACTAAATATTTTGCTCCTGAAAGCTTTACTAATTCCTCCTCAGCTATGGTTTTAACATCAGTCAAATACACAAAATCATTAATTCTAAATCCGAGTATAGGTAGTTTATAATGCAGAGCTTCTATAGGAGTAAAAGTTATATCTCCTATGGTAAAAGGTTGATTTTTATCTATTGTATGCAAATTCAACAAAGGAATTCCCGGATATTTAAAGTCCAAAAAAACATAAAAAAATTCTCGCTTTAGTGCTGTTTGAACGCTTTCATTAGCATAAATCTCCATTGCCGATTGCTGTTTGTAATTAAATGCTCTTACATCATCTAACCCTGCTATATGGTCTTTATGTTCATGCGTAAAAACAACGGCATCTAAATTCTGTACATTAGCCCGTAGCATCTGATACCTAAAATCTGGCCCCGTATCAATAATAACAGTAGTAGTTTCAGATTCTATAAGAATGCTACTCCTCAATCTTTTGTCTTTTTTATTATCCGAAAGACAAACTGAGCAATTGCAGGCTATTACCGGCACACCCTGCGAGGTTCCCGTTCCTAAAAATGTTACTCTCAAAAGCGTAAGGTTGTTTGTTTAAGTGAGTAATAGAATTGCTTTTGCTTATCAGGAAGCCTACTATCATCATCAATATCTAAACTTTTTACCATTTCAACCAAAGACGATATTTTGCTCTCCAAATTAGAAAACTTATTAACAATTACCATTTTACTCGTTTCTAAAACACATGAACCTGTTTTAAAATTTCCCTTTTCATATCTAACCTTATACCCCAGTTCTTTTAAAAGGTTCTCTAATTTATCTAATGTATGATTTGTTATAGGTAAAGACATGATTATTAACGTAAATCAACAATTTCTACCCCCGGATATTTCGATTTATCAAAAGTAAATATAGAAGGAGCTACTTTAACATTAGGCACAAAGTTTTTGATAATGTAGGTGTAGATATTTCCATTCTTATCATAAACAGAAAAAGAACTAATAAGCTTTGTAGACTTATCTACCACCAGTTTAATCTTAGAAAAAGATTTACTTGTTAATGGCACCAGTTCCAGGTTATGATAATTTTTCCCGTTTGATTTACTATCACCTACATATAAATATTTAAAACCTTTCTCGTAAAGCGTAAAAATTTGAGCAGGGTTAATAGCATCGGCACTGTTATCTATTTCACTAATTTGTACTTCATTGTCTTCTTTCAGATAAGTCCATTGACTTTTACCATCAGAAATTATTTCTTGATTAGGTAATGTAACTTTATATTTATTTAATTTGGACTGAACATATAATACTCCCGAATAACTTTGCTGTTCATTAGCCTGCCTGTTTGTAAAAGTGAAAGAGAAATCGCATTTAACAATATCATAACTTCTAAACTTTTTACTTACATCTGCTAAAATAGGTTTTGCCTTAGGATCATTTTGGGCACTTGTATTTAATGCTCCCACCATCAATAAAAGCAGGGTCAACATTTTATAAACTCTCAACATATCTTACTATTTCCCTAAATTTTCCAAAAACTGTTCCAAAGCATAATCATCAGGTATCAATACCTCTCTTGCTTTGCTACCTTCAAATGGCCCCACTACTCCGGCTGCTTCCAACTGGTCTATTATCCGCCCAGCTCTATTATATCCCAATTTCAATTTTCGTTGTATTAAAGATGTTGATCCTTGCTGATGCATGACTATTAATCTTGCAGCATCCTCAAATAATGAATCTCTGTCATCCGGATCAAAATCTTTGGAACCCCCGCCTTCACCTTCATCTCCAACATATTCAGGCAACATAAATGCAGATGGATAACCACGTTGCCCTCCTATAAATTCACATACCTGATCTACTTCCGGGGTATCAACAAATGCGCATTGTAAACGTATCAGATCACTACCTGTAGAAAGTAGCATATCCCCTTTACCTATCAGCTGATCTGCTCCTCCTGTATCTAAAATTGTTCTTGAGTCAATTTTAGAAGTAACCCGGAACGCTAAACGGGCTGGGAAATTCGCTTTAATTGTACCTGTAATGATGTTAACAGATGGACGTTGAGTAGCAATAATCAAATGTATTCCAATTGCTCTGGCTAATTGTGCTAATCTGGCAATTGGAGTTTCTACCTCTTTACCCGCCGTCATCATTAAATCTGCAAATTCGTCTACCACCAATACTATAAACGGCAAATAACGATGTCCATTGTTTGGATTAAGTTTTCTATTAACAAATTTCTCGTTATATTCTTTCAAATTCCTTACTCCTGCATCCTTTAACAGATCATAACGTTGATCCATTTCTATACACAAAGAGTTTAAAGTATTGATTACTTTCTTTGTATCTGTTATAATTGCATCTTCTTCTCCCGGAAGCTTAGCTAAAAAGTGCCTCTCTATTTTCTTAAATAAAGTAAGTTCTACCTTTTTAGGATCTACCAGTACAAACTTTAATTGTGATGGATGTTTTTTGTAAAGTAGCGATACCAGAATAGTATTAATACCTACAGACTTTCCTTGTCCGGTTGCTCCTGCAACCAACATGTGGGGCATTTTTGCCAAATCGGCTATAAAAACCTCATTAGAAATGGTTTTTCCTAACGCAATAGGTAAATCCATCTCTGTTTTCTGGAATTTTTCTGTAGTAATAATAGAACGCATAGGCACCATTTCTGGATGTCGGTTTGGAACTTCTATACCAATAGTTCCTTTTCCCGGCATAGGTGCAATAATACGTATCCCTAAAGCAGCTAAACTTAAGGCAATATCATCTTCCAGGTTTTTAATCTTCGAGATTCGGACACCAGGCGCAGGAATAATTTCATAAAGAGTTACCGTAGGCCCTATGGTTGCTTTTATTTTATCAATCTCTATATTATAATTATTCAGCGTTTCTACAATCTTGTTCTTATTTGCCTCCAATTCGTCAGCATCTACTGCAATTTTATTTACACCATAATTTTGCAATAAATCTATTGTTGGCGATGTATAAGACGATAAATCTAACTTAGGATCATACGTCCCAAACTGGTCTACTAACTCTTTAGCTTTAGCTTCTTCTTCTGAAAGCTGTACAGTAAACTCAGGCTCTGCTGCCTCTTGGGCACTATTTTGTTCTGGTTCAGGATCTGGAACAATTGTTTCCAACGGTAAATCCTCTCTTTGTCTATTCTGCTTATTAGCAGGAGGTCGATTAATCGGAATCTCAAATTCGGTTTCTACTATGGGATTCTCTTGCTCTTTAATTATTTCCTCTACAGGGATATTTTGTGATTGAGGAACGACTTCCTGAAACGGCGTTCTTTCTATCTGGGCTATAGATATTTCCTCACTTCCCAGTTCATCCTCTACAACAGATTCTGTTCTTCGTATAGGATTTCTTTGATAAACAGGTTCTTCTACTTCAATATCTTCATCATCGTCTATATGATTAATGCTATCCTGTTTTCTTTTTCTTTCCGGGAGCTTAAAATCAATATTGTAAGCTATAACTAAAGTGGTTAATGCAGAAAACGCCAATATACCAGCAACTCCTGCAGATCCTATCTGCGCTACCAGTAACCTGTTTAAGTAAAACCCAAACTCGCCTTCTAAAAAATGAGGATATTCTCCTATAAAACTATGAAAATAAGCTATAAATAGCGATCCAAATATCAATAGAAAGAAACTGTATGATAATGTTTTTACTACAGGAAATAACTTAACCTTAAATAACAGACGATATCCTAAAACAGTAAATATAAATACAAAAACAAAGGACGAAATACCAAACCATTTATAAATAAACTGATGAGAAAATAACGCACCAAGCTTTCCTGCCCAGTTTTGTATATCAGGATTTAATACACCATTCGATTTCAGTTCTTCTGAGGTTTTAAATAAGTTACTCCATCCGCCATTGGCATCTATCACATAACTTTGATCCTCTTCCCATGTAAACAGGTAAGAAGTAAAGGCTACAAAAAAATAAATGGCCAATAATAGCAAAAACAGCCCTATTATTTTTACAGCTTTGTCATTACTAAAATTGAGTTTAGGAAAAAGTTCTCTCCTCTCCTTCTTCCCTTCATTCTTTACTGGAGCAGCTTTTTCTGCCTTCGTGGGCTCCCTAAATGTATTTGTCTTTATCTGATTTCCTCTTATGAGCATATAATGAATTTTTCCCTCCGCAAATTTATCATATTTGGCTATTTCTAACGCAGCATTTCTACTTTATTCACCATTTAAATTTGTTAAACCGCATATTATAATAGCCAATTCTCATTTATTTGTTGGAAGTTAACAATTAATGCCTTAATATTATTTTTTAATTCAAAAAAATGCGAAACGACAACTTAGAGGAACTCATAGCCCAAGCCGATGAGAACATGATAAGAGAATACGTTTTATCTCATCCGGGATCATTAAAATCAAAAACAAGTTTTAATGTTTCTCCTATTGTATTAAGTTGCTTTTATCAAAAGAACAGAATTACTGAACTATTATTCAGTCTGGATGAAAAGATAGACTTTTTTGAAGCCTGTGCTGCTAACAAATTTGATATTGTGGCTCATCATATTTACCAAAATCATGATATTGTAAACGTTTTTTATGATAATGGTTATACAGGACTAGGATTGGCCTGTTATTTTGGACATGAAGAAATTGCAAAATATCTTATTCTTAAAGGGGCTAACGTAAATATACCTTCAGATAATGAATATCGGACTTTCCCTTTATACTCTGCGGTTATAGGCAACTTTACCTCATTGACTGCTACGCTATTAAAAGAGGGTGCAAATGCTAATATCCAGCAAGCGGGAGGTATTACACCCTTACATATAGCTGCCAAAAACGGAAATATAGAATTGATCATCACTTTGCTTGAGAATGGTGCCAGTGTTGAGGCTAAAACGGAAGAAGGGAAAACGCCTTCTACAATGGCTCAGGAAAATGGACATCTTGAAATCGCAGAAATTCTATCTTAGTTGTAATGAAAAAACTGCTTATTATTACAGGGATACTCTTCTTAGGATATAAACTCAGTGCTCAGGAATTTGATCCTAACAAGTACATCATTGAAAGTGAAAAAGATATCGGAAAGACACAATCCGGACCGCATAATGGAGGAGGCGAATCTATTGGATATAGCTTTTTCAATAATGTTAAAGATTTCAACAATGTATTCAGAAAGCGTATTTTAAAATCCAACTCAGCAATTGGTTATCATACACAAAAAGAAGATGAGGTGTATTATGTTGTTAGCGGGAATGGGCAAATGACCTTAAATGGTAAACTTTATAATGTAAAATCCGGTGATGCTATTTTAACCAGAACAGGTAGTTCTCATGGAATAAAAAATATTGGAAAAGAAGATTTGGTTTTAATTATTGTTTACGAGAAAATGGTTAAATAGAAGTCCCGTCATGGGCACTTGGACTTTCGTCAAACCATTTATCCTGTACTTTCATCACTTTTTCAATAATATCACGAGCAACGCCTTCTCCTCCCTTTTTAGGAGATATATATAAACTTACCTCTTTAATTTCATCAACAGCATCTTTGGGACACACAGGTAATGCTACTAATTTCATTACTTGTAAATCCGGTATATCATCACCTACATAAACCAAAGATTCGGGAATGAGTTTATATTGTTGCATTAACTTTCTGAATACAGAAATTTTATCGGAAACACCTAAAAAGATATCCTTAATGCCTAATCCTATTAAACGCTTCTCTACTCCGGCAGATTTTGCACCAGAAATGACAGCTACATGATAGCCTTTTTTGACAGCTAATTGGAGTGCATAACCGTCTTTAATATTAAACTGACGTAATTGCTCTCCGTTTTCGGTTACTAAAACCTCGCCATTGGTTAATACTCCATCAACATCGAAAATAAATGTATTGATATTTGCCAGTTGATGGAGCATATTATTCTTTATTTTTTTAATGGATTATTGATTATCTCTCCACTCGTAAACCCAGGCAGATTGAATTTGCTCTAAATGCCCTTCGTTACACTCTTCTTTAGTTCCTTGAAAATATGGAATCTCAAGAACCCAGTTCATCAAATCTGTAAATCTAATACGGTATATTTTTGATTCGTTGAAATCATCACCGAATTTCTCATACAATCCCATTGCAATATCCTCATAGTCATTCCAATGAATTGGCAATGCAAACTTTTCTTCGTTCATCTGGTTTAATCTAAATTAATGTCCCAAAAACTGAGACTGATCTGGAATAGTAATTTCAATATTACCATCAATCATTACACATTGACAGCCTAATCTTGAATTGATTCTAGGATTTACAGCTCTATCAATAAAATCTTCTTCTTTATCTGATATTTCCTGTACATTATCTTCACCTTTATTCACATAAACGTGACAAGTACTGCATCCGCAAACACCTCCACAATTATGTTGAAGCTCTATACCGTTCTCTAAACAAACGTCAAGTACAGATTCGCCTTCTGCTATATCAAGTTCTACAGGTTCTAAACCTTTTTCTTCGAAATTTATTTTTACTTTGTAGATATCCATAATTACAGAGGCAAAAGTAGTAATTTATTTAAGGTCCTCTGCCTTTTTCTGATACATTTTAACAATGTGCTGACTTATTGAAGCATAAATTTCTTCCTTATCAGGGTGAGTTGAAAGAACCTCTAGATGCTTATCCATAGTATTTACATCATTACGTCTGGCAGGCCCCGTCTGGGCATTTTTAGGATATGTCTTTAATATCTTGTTTGCCGTTTCCAGTATCAGAGGCTTAAGGTGCTCAAACTCCAGCCCAGCTTCTTTTAAAACCTCTTCGGCTATACTATAAAAGTGATTGGTAAAGTTGCATGCAAATACAGCCGAGATATGTAATTTCATTCTCTGATCTGAATTTGCAGCTATTACTTTGGGTACTACTGTTCCCATAAATCTCAGCAACTTATCTTCTAGCCTACTGTCTACTCCTTCTATAAAAAAAGGAATAGTAGAAAAATCTAAAGCAATTCCTTTTGTAAAAGTTTGTAATGGGTAAATTACACCTACGTCTTTTGCGTAGGGTTTTAATATATCTATTGAAGTTGATCCTGATGTATGCACCAGAATCTGGTGTTCTTTCAGCTTTAATAATGAGGCTACCTTTTCTATAGCTGAGTCGCTCACCGTTATTACCACTAAATCTATCTCATCTTTAATCTGAGACAAATCACTTATGGAGTTTCCTCCTATTTCAAAAGACAAATCAGCAGCTTTATCCGGCGTTCTGTTCCAAATTTGCCTTACAGGATAACCTGACATAATAAATGCTCGAGAAAGGTGCCAAGCTACATTTCCCGCTCCTAATATTGCAACATTCATAATTATTTGAGCTCTTTAGACCTTCTAAAGATAGAAATTATGAATCCAATTACCATAATGATAGTACCGCCCCAAAACAAATTGATATAAGGAAAAACAACTGCTTTCAAAACAATCCAATCTTTTTTATCCTCTTTTGGTTTTTGATAAATGGTTAATTCTAATTTGTCTTTTTTAGGAATTACATTAGTAAATCTCAACTTCAATCCAGCTTCGTCAACCCTTTTTCCAAAATCAAGTTTCGAATTTCCTTTAATTAAGAAAATAGGTTCGGTTTCTATTGTTTCAGAGCCTGTAACAACTTCCAGCTTCATACCAATCGCTACATCTTCTTTATTTAAAGGGATGTTTTGGATAGTAGCATTTCTGTTAATTGCTTTTACAATAACCCTGGATTCTCTCAATTTTATGGTATCTCCCACAGAAACTTCATGAGCTACAGGCTGTTCATAGTGATCATCTTCAGAATGGTCGCTATGCTCGTCATGAACATGCTCTTCTTCTTTTAACGGCACACTGCTTACATGTGTATATACATCATGAAAAAGATAATGTCTGGTATCTGGCGAAGCAATAATCTGTCTCATTTTAGCATTTTGCTGCGCATTAGGGTAAAGGTTGAAATTCTCTTTTACCTTACCATCCTTATCAAAAACCTTATAGTTAACCTTATAGTATGTATTTACACCTGATGTCGAATCTCCCAAATAAGTAACTGTATACTTATCCATTTTTATAGGGTCGTTCTTATATAAGATAATATTTTCTCTGGGGTTATTATTCTTTGCAAATTCATCTCCAAAGCCTATACCCGTATTATTCACAGATATAACATTGTTAGTTGCTGCTGCAATTAAAGCTCCTATCAACAATAATCCAAAACCTATATGTGCTATTGAAGACCCTGCCAGTTTCCACTTTCCTTTAACAGCCTCGCCCAACACTTTAGCGTTGCACAATATAGAAAACATAGCAGCCCAAACCAATAAAATATATCCAAGGTTATGATATACATCGGTAAAATAAACGATAATGGCCGATAGCAACAGAGACATTACCAACGAAACAGTAATACTAATAAAAAATTTCTTTGAGTCTGTTTTCTTATATTTCATAAACTGCGTAAACGCAGAAAGAATAGCCACTACCACAAAAAATGCCAATTGCCATTTATTATAATGCTGGATAACATCTGTGGGCGGAGCTATATCTGTACCAAATATTTTATTAAAAACAGGTATAGATGTTGTTGCTATAATTTGGATACAGGATACAGAAAGTACAATTGCTCCTATAAATAACCAAAACTCTCTAGAATAGGTATCTTCATCTTTTTTAGTGATTGGGAAGTTTTTCCAATTTTTCACAATAAGATAAACTGGAACAAGAGTAAACACAGCCATAAAGATCAACAGTTGTGTATCCATCCCTAAAGATGTAAATGCATGTACAGATGTTTCTCCTAAGATCCCACTTCTGGTAAGGAACGATGCATATAACACCAAAATAAAACTGATAACAATCAGAAATAACGAAGTAAAATAACTATGTCCTGTATTTTTATACGCGATTAAAACGTGAACACCAGCAATTAAAGTCAGCCACGGAATCACTGAAGCATTTTCTACAGGATCCCACGCCCAGAAACCACCAAAATTAAGCGCTTCATAGGCCCAGAATGAGCCCATAATAATACCCGCCCCTAAAACAACTACCGCAAATAAAGCCCAAGGTAATGCATAAGATACTAATTTCTGGTAACGCTTTTGCCAAACTCCTGCTATCGCATAAGCAAAAGGAACTATCATTGCAGCAAACCCTAAAAACAAGGTGGGTGGATGTATTACCATCCAATAGTTTTGTAAAAGCGGATTTAAGCCATTGCCATCTGCTATTAGCGATAAATAATCTGGTCTTGAAAAAATGGGTGCTTCTATCGCATTTCTTAATAGAATAAACGGAGATGATCCTATTTTGGCGCCAAAAATTTCTACACCCAAAAGCATTGAGCATATAAAAACCTGAGACAATGAAATAACTGTCATTACAGATGGTTCCCAGGTTTTAGATCTAAAGATTAAAACTATTCCTAATAAAGCCTGCCAAAAAGTCCATAACCAGAAACTTCCTTCCTGTCCTTCCCAAAAACTTGATATAATATAATACACTGGAAGCTGCGTAGAAGAATGCGCCCAGGCATAATGATATTCGAAATAGTGATTATAAATAATATAAAAAAGACATGAACCTATACCTATAATTGCTGCGAAATTAACAAAGAAACTTATACGGCCTATTTTAGCCCATGAATCGTCTTTATTTACCGTAGCAAAATAATAACTTAAAAAAGCCAGTAAAGATGCTCCGAAAGAAAGTATTATAAAGAATTGTCCTAACTTTCCAGGTAACAGGTGTTCACCTGCGTATTGTATATCCATTTAAAATTTAGAATTAACTTGTTGCTTTAACCTCTTTTATCTCAATCTTATCCTCCGTATATTTAGAAGGACATTTCATTAGAATTTTGTTTGCTTGGAAACTATTGCCTACCATTTGTCCTGTCAGTACAATCTGTTCTGAACGTTCGAAATCTTGTGGTTTGCTTCCTGCAAAAACAACTTTACATTCTTTCCCATCGTTGTCTTTCAGAAAAAAGGAAAAATAATTTGCGTCTACTTCTGGGTTGTAGACCATTTCTTTATCCAGTTGCAGTTTACCTACAACATGTAATTCTTTTTTTGTTTCAATAGCATCTGAGAAAGTGCCGTACGTACTGCTATCTGCATAAGTGCTTATTATTACACCCATAGCTACGGCTATCACAACCATCAGAATAATCGAACTCCTTTTCATATCTATGTATTAAAAGTTTAATTCTCACAAAAATACAAAACGATAAGCCTATGGAGTAATTATATCAAGAATGTTAGGTTAATTAGAATTATTCCAAATAACCTAAACCGTATGCTTCAATATTTTATAATAAAGTGTTTCTTCTTTAAATGGTTTCACTATATAATCATCTATACCAGCTTTTTGATATAAAAACTCATTAGATTCCATTGCATTAGCTGTTATAGCTATAATAGGAATTCGGGATTTCTTTCTGTCTTCCATTGCCCTGATTTCGGCAGTTAAACCTAATCCGTCCAAATTTGGCATCTGGATATCTGTTAAAAGCACATCATAGTCATTGTTTTTAAACAGCTCTAATGCCTCTAATCCATCTTTCGCCTCATCAAAATATACAGACCATTTATCAAAAATAACTTTCAGCAACATAATGTTCATCTTGTTATCATCAGCAACGAGCAAGCGTTTTCCAGCCAATAAAGAAACATCAATAGCATCCAATTTCTTACTTTTTTTAACAACTTTTGGACTTACTTTTCTAATACAATTCGTATAGGGTATTTCAAAAAAGAATCTCGATCCTTTACCCACTTCACTCTCAACACCTATAAATCCTTTCTGAGACTCTATAATTTTCTTACATATTGCTAAACCTAATCCTGTTCCATTGTGTCGATTTAAGTCGTTCTTATTAAGAATTTGAGTAAACTCATTAAACACCATATCAAAATTCTGCTTATCAATGCCTATTCCGGTATCTATCACTTCTGCTTTTAACACGCAGTCTTTTGTTAATTCTACATTTAAAGTAACAGATCCTTTTTTGGTAAATTTGATTGCATTGTTCACCAGATTAATAATAACCTGTTTCAGTCTGTATTCATCTCCCTCTAACTCTACGTCCTCTTCAAAATCACAATTCACAATCAAATCCAGTTTTTTATTATCTGCGTGAATTTTGAGCGTGGCTACAATATCGTCTATTGTTTTTCTGGGAAAAAATGGAAACGACTGGATACTTAGTTTACCTGTTTCTATTTTTGATAAATCCAAAATATCATTTACAATAGAAAGCAATATCTGAGAAGCTTTCTTTACTGAATCTAAATGGTCTTTTTGATTGGTAGAAAGTTCGCTATTCTCTAATTGTTCTGAAAAACCCAGAATTGAATTTAACGGCGTCCTGATTTCGTGACTCATCTGCGCCAGAAAATCTGTTTTTATCTTCGTTTGTCTTACTGCAAATTCCTTTGCCTGCTTTAATTTCTTTTCATTTTTAAATAACGACCATATGTTCAGAAAAATAATCAACACCAATAAAATACTTATAATAAGAACATATTCGTAAAAAGTTTCTATCACTGATAAGCTCTTCTTAGTTTCCTGATGTAACTTGGTAGTCTGTACATTCGGGTCTTCTAATGTTTTTAGCTCTTGAAATGCATCTTTTAGCTTCGTTAATAAAGTATTATTAGTTAAAAATAGCTCTGTTTCTTTCTTCTTTAAATCCTCGTGTATATTTACCAATCTGCTGATAGCACTTTTCAATACTGCATTATATTGCTTTATCCTTTCTGCATTCTTCAATCTATTCTCCTTCACCTCATCCATATTATCTGTAGAAGTACTTTCTTTTTTACTATCCACAGTTTTTAACGTATCAAACGTTAAATCTTTGTTTACAATAGCATCTTTAAGGCGGCCAAAAAGCTTTTTATTTTCTTTTACTGGAACAAAATTGGTATTTGTTGTAACATATACAGATTCAAGCCTGTTTATCTCTACAGGCAAAAGTCTCAATTTAATATCTCTGAGATTTACATTCTCATTTAATCTGGAAGAGAATACTATCAATGAATCATTTACAGTTCTTAAGTAAAGAAAAACCTTAGACCTGTCTACCTTTTGTTTCACTAGCTGATCTAATCCTACACCATCCTTTTGTTCTGTTAAGTTTAAATGAGTTTCTAAAGAATCTATTAAAGCTGAAAGCTCATTTAACGATAAGAGATAATTCTCATAATATACATCTGCCCTAGTTACAGCATATAATTGTAAGTTATTCTCTATACTTAACAACTTATATATACTGCTGTCTATTAAAGAAACATAAGAATTGTTTTTTTTCAACTCTACAAAATTCTCTTCAATCTTAGCAGCTGCATTTTTCCGCTTGGCCAAACTCACCAATAAGAATATCAGAATCAATGTTAATATCATCACAAGCAACCACCTATATACAGAAGAAAGTTTTTTCATATATTTTTAACCTACAAATATTATCACCAAAAACGTGAATTTATTCCCCTATTTTCTACATGAATGAGGAAAATAAAACCCAAAAGGCAAACCACCACAATTAATAAAACCACCATAGAAGCAAAATCTCAACTCTGTTTCTTAGAAGTTTTATGTTTTTATGCTAAAACATGCAACATTTATACCTAAATAATTACCGAATTAGAATTTAAGATGATATTTATTACTTTTAGAAAATGATAAAATTACACGCAATTGAAGCTGGATATTTCAAACTCGATGGCGGCGCTATGTTTGGCGTAGTTCCAAAATCCATATGGAACAAAAACAATCCTGCCGATGAAAACAATCTTTGCAACTGGGCTACAAGATGCCTGTTAGTTGAAGAACAAAACCGATTAATATTAATTGATACAGGATTGGGTGATAAACAGGACGAAAACTTCTTTAAACATTACTACAGAAATGGGAGCGATAGTTTATCCTCTTCTTTAAGGAAAATTGGTTTTCATGAAAAAGATATTACTGACGTTATACTTACACATTTGCACTTTGATCACGTTGGTGGCTCCGTAATCCGTAACGGCAACAAACTAGAACCTACTTTTAAAAACGCAATTTATTGGAGTAATAAAAAACATTGGAATTGGGCCATTAAACCTAACGCCAGAGAAAAAGCCTCTTTTTTGAAAGAGAACATATTACCCTTAACAGAAAATGGACAATTAAAATTTATAGAAGAAAAGGATGGAATCTCTTTTTCTGAAAACATCAAAATCAGGTTTGCATATGGACACACGGAAGCTATGATGCTTCCTCAGATTACTTTCAATGAAAAAACAATTTTATATATGGCTGATCTTATTCCTTCTATAGGTCATATTCCTATTCCCTACGTAATGTCTTACGACGTGTTTCCTATGAAAACAATGGACGAAAAAACACGCATCTTAGAAGAAGCAACAAAAAACGAATATGTGCTTTTCTTAGAACACGATCCAAAAAATGAATGCTGCACATTAAAAAATACCGAAAAAGGAATCAGATTGGATAAAACTTTCAGACTAAGTGAAATCTGACAAGACCGACACAAAGTCAGCTTTTTTAATTACAATGCAATTAACGTTTTTTAACAATCAATACAAAAAACACTATAAACCTATCCTACAATAGATTATAGACAAAAACCACAATTATCTACAAACTGACAGTTCTGCAATGGAACGATTATTGTTGCAATATAATAAAATTAAATTTAAATTTTTATAGAAAAAAGCCAACATTTTCAATCTTTCAACGTTATATACATTAAAAATAGTTAGCTTTGCAAACTTTATACGTCAGGAGTATATTTTATAAATAGATGAGACAACTCAAGATTACGCAATCAATCACCAACCGTGAATCACAATCGTTAGATAAGTATCTTCACGAAATTGGTAAAGTTGATCTAATTACAGCAGAAGAGGAAGTTATCCTCGCACAAAAAATCAGAGAAGGCGATCAAGCAGCCCTTGAACGCTTAACAAAAACAAATTTACGTTTCGTTGTTTCCGTAGCAAAACAATACCAAAATCAAGGATTAACCTTAGGAGATTTAATCAACGAAGGTAATCTAGGCCTCATCAAAGCCGCAAAAAGATTTGATGAAACTAAAGGTTTCAAATTCATTTCTTATGCTGTTTGGTGGATACGCCAATCTATCTTACAAGCCATAGCAGAGCAATCTCGTATCGTACGTTTGCCATTAAACCAAGTAGGTTCATTAAGTAAGATTAGTAAGGCGTTCTCTAAACTAGAGCAAGAATATGAAAGAGAGCCATCACCTGAAGAGCTGGCAGATATTTTAGAGACTACAGTTGATAAAATTTCTGACACCTTAAGTAATTCAGGCCGTCATGTGTCTATGGACGCTCCTTTCGTTCAAGGGGAAGAAAACACGCTGTTAGATGTTTTGGAAAATGATAATCCAAATACTGATAGTATGTTGATTGACGAATCTTTATCTGAAGAAATTAAACGCTCATTGTCTACATTGACAGAAAGAGAAAGAGAAATTATTGTATTATTCTTCGGTTTAGGTTCTAATCATCCTCTTTCTTTAGAAGAAATTGGAGAAAAGTTTAATTTAACCAGAGAACGTGTACGTCAGATTAAAGATAAAGCCTTACAAAGACTTCGTCACACATCCAGAAGTAAAATCTTAAAATCTTATTTAGGGTAAAACTTCAAAATAAAGAATAAAAAAGCCTGCTCTTTTGGAACAGGCTTTTTTGTTTACTTTTATATTTATCATTATGGTATATAACTTAAGAAGTGTTAATGATATCAGTGTAGAAAATCACTTTGATACTCTGGTCCAAACATCTGTTCTACCTATCAGCGACACCCCTATAAAGCCTCTTACATTTAGCTTATTTACAGTTTCTACTGTTATCTTACAGCTATAGGTTTTTCCACTTTTGGGATCATAAATAGTACCGTTTTCCAATACATTTTTACCTGTAGCGTTAAAATTATTTAAAATTTCGAGCCCTATAATTTCTCTATTTCTCAGGCTTTCAGATGGATTTTTCGTATCTTTTTTGGGTTTCCCATCTTCGCTTGGATTTTGTAACCAAACAATCTTACCGAAATAATTAGAACCTTTCTTAAATATCTCAATTTTGGCATCTTTTTGTGCGTTATACCAAATGCCAACAGCATCGTCAGCCTTTTGAGCAAACGCCAAACAACTAACGAAAACAAAAACCAATAAAATTGCTATCTTTTTCATAACGTATTTTTTATGTATTATAAATATAAGTATTATGCTTGCATAAAATATTATTTCCAACAAATATTTTATAAAACATAAAAACGCCAGACTTGTTTAAAATTGGATGCAGATACTGATATCTTTGTTTCCGTTATAGCCATTTTACATTTATAAGTTTGAATGTTTTTTTATAGATTTTTTACTCTCTGTACAATATTGCTTACCCAATTTACTGCAGTCTTTTCGCAAAGAGCCGTATTTGCAGCTAATGAACAAGAATGGACGAGCAACAATATTCCCGATAGTGTAAAAATATTACGAAGTATATACCTTATTGGAGATGCTGGAAAACTGGACGAAAATAATGCCTCCCCTACTTTAACTGCGTTAAAAAAAAAGCTATTAATAAACAGTAACAAACAGGATATTTTAATTTTTCTGGGAGACAATATCTATCCCAAGGGAATGCCTGACCAAAATAGCAGACAAAGAAAAGAAAAAGAAGCTGTTATGGATTTTCAGATACAAATTCAGGAAAAATTTAAAGGAAAAATATTTTTTATCCCAGGTAATCACGACTGGAAACAAGGCCTTAAATCCATTGATTTACAAAGAGATTATATAAACGATCATTTAAACAACGGAGCTTTTCTTCCTGAACCTCAAACTTACTTTACTCAGTTAGAGATTGACAACACCATGCTTCTTCTTTTTTTAGATTCCGAATCCTTAATCTCCAAAGAAAAAGTTGACACCGTAACATCCGAGCTCCAGAAAACATTTAAACAATATAAACACCATCATATTCTTATTGCTCAACACCATCCTTTATATTCGAATGGACCACATGGTGGATATTTCACTTTAAAAGATCATATATTCCCGCTAACAGCTATTTATAAAAATCTTTATATTCCACTTCCTTTATTAGGTTCGTTTTACCCCATACTGCGTCAACAAGGTTTATCTACACAGGACTTAAATAACCCTAAGTATACTGGTTTTGCTAAAACGTTGATTAACGAAATTAAACAATACCAAAACATTGTTGTAACCAGTGGCCACGAACATGCTTTGCAGCTTTTAAAAAAAGGAAAAATAAATCAGGTGGTTAGTGGAAGTAGTATTTACACAAGCAAAATATTCCCATCTAAAAATATCCTATTTGGTATAGGTGCTAATGGGTATGCCAGGTTAAATTATTACGAAAACGGACAGTGCTGGGTCGAATTTTATACTGTTACCAAAGAAACAAACAAGGCAGAGTTGGTCTACAGAAAGGCCTTATATGCTCTCCCTACAAACAATGTAGATCTAAAAATTGAAAAAGCATTCAACTATGCCGATTCTACAAAAATCATTGCCGTTGGTAAAAAATACAAAGCCTCAAAATCCAAAGCCAAATTTTTGGGAAAACATTACAGAAAAAGCTGGGTAACTCCAGTAGAAGTTCCGTTTTTAGATTTAACCAGAGCACAAGGCGGATTAAAACCCCTAAACCGTTCAGAAAATACGCTTACACTTCAAAACGAAAAAGGAAAAAACTTCAGATTTAGTATTATCAACAATAATCCTTATGATTTACTTCCTTCTGGATTTGATGCTACCATAGTCAAAGAACTTATGGACGACCAGGCTTCAACTTCTTACCCTTTTGGGAGTATTATTGTCGACTATCTTTCCAAAAAAGCAAAAATAGACTCTTTAGATAGTCATGTTTTTTATCTTCCACCCAGCAAAATCTTAGGAGAATATTTATCTGACTTTGGAGGTAAAGTAGGTATCCTTCAGCATGAAATAGATTCCACAAAACTTTTAAGTACACACCAACTTTACACCGAACTCGAAAGCTCACAGGAGAACGTCGTTAACCAACAGCTTTTTCTAAAACATCGTTTATTCGATCTTTTAATAGGTGATTTTAATCGCGGAGAAGACGAATGGTTATGGGAAGCTGAAAAACAAGGAAAGAAAACAATATATCATCCCGTTAATAAATACAGAAAGCAGTTTTTCACAAAAATAGATGGCTATATTCCTTTAGCGCTTAAAAATCTGGCTCCTGAAATCAGGCATTTTGGAAATAAAATAAAAAAGCCTAAAAATCTATCCATTATGGCCAGAAACCTTGACAGAAACTTGTTAAATCAGCTTTCGGAAGAAATATGGATTGCTACTGCGGACTCTTTAAAGAATCTCCTCACAGACGATATTATTAGACAAGCGGTAACTAATGTCCCTAAAAACTCTTATGATATAGACGGAGAAGAACTTATCCAAAAACTCATCATTCGTAAAAATAGCTTAACTCAGGTTGCTCGCAAATATTACCGTATATTATCTAGAAATGTAAGAGTTATTGGAACAAAAAACGATGACATTTTTCTGGCTTTTAGAACTCCAAAAGGAACCGAACTAAATTTAATCGATACTCAGAAAGAAACCAAGAGTTTTAACAGAATCTTCTTAAATAAAGAAACCAAAAGCTTAACATTATACGGACTTGACGGCAACGATTCGTTATTTATAAATGGAAACACAAAGTCAAGACCAATCAAAATAAGATTTGTTGGTGGTAATGGAAATGATTATTTGGAAAACTCCAGTAATCAAAAACGGGTACTTTTTTATGATGATGATAAAACACGTTCTCCCAACAACAAAAATTCAAAACTCATATTCAATAATCAGCCCTGGATAAATGATTTTAATAGAAACGATTTCATTTACAATAAAGTGGGTTTTTCACCCAATGCCATGATCTATAATATGAGAGATTTTGCCAGCGCAGGTTTTACCCACAACATTAAACTTCATGGTTTTAGAAAATATCCATATGCTTTTGCCCAAACTGTAAGTGTTTTACTCGCTCCAGTAAGCGGTGCCTTAGAAGTAAAATACTTAACCTCATTCTATTCGTTATTTTCCTATAACTACGACCTCATACTTGCCGGTCGGTATATGGGTCCTGCCTACGATTTTAATTTCTATGGTTTAGGTAATGACACAGAAAACACTGGAAACATGAAATATTACCAGATAAGATCAAAAACAGCGTTCTTTAATACTTACTTTCAAAAGAGGGTAAATAATCATATATCTATTGGTATTGGTCCAGGTTTCGAGTATTTTAATATACTTAAACAAGATTCGCTACATTACCTTAACTCTTCTGTACAGCGTTCTCCATCTTACGATTGGTTTCTAAAGCTAGATTCTTACTTTAATTTTGATTATAGTGACGATAATCTTTCTCCAAAAAATGGTTGGATCTGGAGCAACGGCATTAGTTATTTTAAATCATGGCAAAACCAAGCTAATCATGTTAATATAAAATCAGATTTCAGGGCTTATTTAACACCTTTAGAACAACTTCCCGTCACATTAGCTATAAGGTTAGGGGGGGCAAAAAATTTCGGAAATTATAATTTTTATCATGCAAATTCACTGGGCAGTATATCCTATCTCAGGGGATATCGCTCCGAAAGATTTTCAGGAGATGCTGCCCTGTATAGTAATGCAGAGTTAAGGTCTAAACTTACCAAATTGAGAAGCAGATTAATTGCTGGTGATATGGGTTTCTATAGTTTTTATGATGTGGGAAGAGTATTCTACCAAAAATCAGAAAACAACACCTGGCATAAAGCTTATGGCCCTGGAATATGGGTAAACTTATTCGATAATCTCATCCTTACTTTGGGTTACGGTATCTCTAAAGATGATAAAGTATTTTCTTTTGATACAAAATTCAGATTTTAAAACAAATTGAGAAAATTTTATATTTAAATATATAAACACCTTGAAATATTTATGAAAGCACTACCTATTACCGTTATCCGATCTATTGAACTGCTAGGACTGGTTTTATTAATTACAGTTTTATATGTAGGCAGCAGTATTATTATGCCTGTGCTTCTTTCCTTTTTTATAAGCATTATGCTTTTACCTGTTTATAGGTTTTTCAGGAAAAGGAAAATACCCGAAATCATGTCCATTATACTACCTATATTGCTTTTAGCTTTGTTTTTGGCAGTTTTAGTTTGGTTTTTCTCTTCCCAGATAAGTGTACTTATCAGTGAATTTGATCAGATTAAAAAAAATGTGGGTATGCATTTAGAAAAATTGAGTAAGTGGATAGAAAGTAGTTTCAATTACTCTGCAACAGAACAAACCAAATTTATTAACGAACAAAGTAACAACATACTTAATTCTTTAGGAAATATTCTTGGAGGTGCTATGGGGTCTTTCTCTAACTTTATCATTTTCTTTGGCTTATTACCTATTTATATTTTCCTGATGTTGTTTTACAAAAATCTTTTTCTAAAATTTATTTTCACCTGGTTTAGAAAAGAAGATCACGAAAAGGTAAAAGAAGGATTAAAGGAATCTGAAGAAATCATTAAAAGTTACCTATTAGGTTTACTCATACAAATTACCTACATGACTATCTTACTGGGTGGTTTGCTACTTATTTTAGGCATTAAACACGCTTTACTTATTGGAGTTATATTTGCAATACTTAATTTAATCCCTTATATAGGGGCTCTCTTTGGAAATATCATTGGTGTTTTACTTACACTCTCATCTTCTCAAGAATTATCTTCCGTATTTACGGTACTTATTGTAATTGCCATCGTTCAATTTTTGGATAATAACATACTCATGCCCAGAATTGTAGGTTCTAAAGTAAAAATAAACGCTTTTGCTGCAATTATTGGAGTGGTTATAGGCGGAAGTGTGGCCGGGATATCCGGAATGTTTCTGGCTTTGCCCATGATAGCTGTTTTTAAAATAATTTTTGATCGCACAGAAACATTAAAACATTGGGGTGTATTACTGGCAGACGAAAGACCAAAGGACGGAGAAAATATGATATAAATAAAAGAGGGAATCCGATTAGGCTACAATATTATCAGCTTTCTAAGCAAACAATAAAAGTCCTTCGGGTTCCCTCCTCTTTACCTCAAGTAAATAACTTTTATCTAACTAAATAGATATTATTATTTATTAGGCTGAGGCGTCATTCTTAAATATGGTTTTATCTCTTTAAAACCTTTAGGGAATTTTGCTGGAATATCCTCAGTTTTAATCGCAGGAGCAACAACAACATCCTCTCCCTCTTTCCAATCTACCGGAGTTGCTACACTATATTCTGCTGTTAATTGTAGAGAATCAATAACTCTTAAGATTTCCTGAAAGTTTCTTCCTGTTGAAGCCGGATAAGTAATAATCAATTTTACAGTTTTGTCTGGCGCAATAATAAATAAAGATCTTACAGTGAAAGTAGCAGAAGCATTAGGGTGAATCATATCATAAGCTTCAGAGATTTTTTTGTCCTCATCTGCAATAATAGGAAAGTCCACTTCTACATTTTGTGTTTCATTAATATCTTTTATCCAACCTCTATGAGATTCCGCAGAATCAACACTTAATGCTAAAACTTTAACGTTTCTCTTTTTAAACTCGTCACTCAAAGCAGCCGTTCTACCTAATTCTGTAGTACAAACTGGAGTGTAATCTGCTGGATGCGAAAACAAAACGCCCCAACTATCTCCCAAAAACTCGTAGAAATCTACTTCTCCTTCTGAAGTCTGAGCTTTAAAATTTGGAGCTATATCACCTAATCTTAACATAGTTTTATGATTTAAAGTAAAACAATATTGTTTATCTACTAAATTAGTAGACATTATCTTAAATTCAAAATAAAAATCTTGTTTTGACAAGATTAAAACAAAAAGGTCTGGAATTCACCAGACCTTTTTTCTCCTAAAACGGAAATTGTTAATTTATCTTATTTAACTGTATCAACAATTGCTTTGAAAGCTTCTGGATGATTCATTGCTAAATCAGCCAATACTTTTCTGTTCAAATCAATGTTTTTAGCAGCTAATTTACCCATTAACTGAGAATAAGAAATTCCATGTTCACGAGCACCAGCATTGATACGTTGTATCCATAATGCTCTAAACTCTCTTTTCTTAACTTTTCTGTCTCTGTATGCATATTGCAAACCTTTTTCGACAGTATTTTTAGCAATAGTATAAACCTTGCTTCTTGATCCCCAGTAGCCTTTAGCTAAATCAAGGATTTTTTTTCTTCTTCTTCTTGACGCAACTGCGTTAACCGAACGTGGCATAATTTTGAATTTTTAGTAAGCGGTGATCCTTTTCAGATTCTTTAAACCGAGTACTTGGTTAATTAATAGATTACTTTCCTAAACAAAGCATAAACTTAACGTTACCCATATCTGCTTCGTGAACGTAAGTAGTATGAGTTAAGTTACGTTTTTGTTTCGTAGTTTTCTTAGTAAGAATGTGGCTTTTGTAAGCACTTTTTCTTTTGACTTTACCTGTTCCAGTAAGCGAGAAACGCTTTTTAGCACTGGAATTGGTTTTCATTTTTGGCATAACTATGCTTTTTAATTTAACCTGAATTTATTTTTTTACTGTTTTAGGAGCTACTGTTAAGAACATTCTCTTTCCCTCTAACTTTGGTAAAAGTTCTACTTTACCGTAGTCTTCCAAAGCTTGGGCAAACTTCAACAACAAGATCTCACCTTGTTCTTTGTATACGATAGCTCTACCTTTGAAATGCACATAGGCTCTCACCTTTTCACCTGCTTCCAAAAAGCTTATCGCATGTTTCAGCTTAAACTGATAATCATGATCACTGGTATTTGGACCAAAACGTATTTCCTTAATAACAGTTTGTTTAGCATTCGCTTTAATTTCTTTAAGCTTCTTTTTCTGCTCGTAAATAAACTTGTTATAATCAATAATCCTACATACAGGCGGATTAGCATTGGGAGAGATTTCTACAAGATCCAATTCTTGTTCTTCAGCCATAGCTAACGCTTGTTCGATAGGGTAAACACCCTGTTCTATTCCATCTCCTACAACCCTTACTTCCTTAGCTCTAATTCTCCTGTTGATATTATGAGCAGGCTCTGTACTTCTTCTTTTATTATTGTTCGGATTCAACTTTGGTTTTATAATATTCCTCCAGTCTTGTTATTTAATCTTTATTTCGTTTAGAAGAAATTCATTAAATTCTTCTATTGTCATGCTACCTTTATCTCCTTCGCCGTGCTTACGTACAGAAACCATGCCATCTTGCATTTCTTTCTCCCCAATAATTAACATATAAGGGATTTTTTTCATTTCGGCATCACGTATCTTTCTTCCGATTTTCTCGTCACGTAAGTCAATCAAGCCGCGAATATCGGAATTATTTAGCGAATCCAAAACTTTTTTCCCATATTCCTCGAATTTTTCAGAAATAGGAAGGATCGTAAATTGCTCTGGTGTAAGCCATAACGGAAAGTTACCACCACAGTGCTCTATCAATACAGCAACAAACCTTTCTAATGAGCCAAAAGGTGCTCTGTGTATCATTACAGGCCTGTGTTTTTGGTTGTCACTGCCTGTATATTCCAACTCAAAACGTTCCGGCAAATTGTAATCTACCTGTATAGTTCCCAATTGCCATTTACGTCCCAAGGCATCTTTCACCATAAAGTCTAATTTAGGCCCGTAGAATGCGGCTTCGCCTGTTTCTACTACAGTCGGCAAGCCTTTTTCTGCAGCAGCTTCAACTATAGCAGCCTCCGCTAACGCCCAATTTTCATCAGACCCAATATATTTTGTTTTGTTTTCCGGATCTCTTAATGATACCTGCGCTATATAATCATCAAAACCTAAAGCTTTAAATACGTATAACACTAGGTCTATAACTTTCTTAAACTCTTCTTTCACCTGATCAGGGCGACAAAACAAGTGGGCATCGTCCTGAGTGAATCCTCTTACACGAGTTAATCCATGTAATTCTCCACTTTGCTCATAGCGGTAAACGGTACCAAATTCTGCCAATCTTACCGGTAAATCTTTGTACGATCTTGGTTTTGATTTATAGATTTCGCAATGGTGCGGACAGTTCATCGGTTTCAGGAAAAACTCTTCACCTTCTTGGGGAGTTCTTATCGGTTGAAAAGAATCTGCTCCGTATTTATCGTAATGTCCTGAAGTGATATATAAATTTTTATGGCCAATGTGTGGAGTGATTACCTGATCGTAACCAGCCTTCTGTTGTGCTTTTTGCAAAAAATTAACCAAACGCTCTCTCAAAGCGGTTCCTTTAGGTAACCAAAGTGGTAAACCTAAACCTACACGCTCAGAAAAAGTAAACAATTCCAGCTCTTTCCCTAATTTCCTATGATCACGCTTTTTAGCTTCTTCAATACGTTGAAGATACTCTGTAAGCTCACTTTGCTTAGGGTAAGTTACACCATAAATACGTGTCAGCTGTTTTCTTGACTCATCACCTCTCCAATAGGCACCAGCAACATTAGTCAATTTCACAGCTTTTATAAAACCTGTATGCGGAATGTGCGGTCCACGACATAAATCGGTAAAACTACCTTGTGTATAAAAGGTAATTTTGCCATCCTCCAGATCTTTAATCAAATCCAGCTTATATTCGTCGCCTTTATCTGTAAAATAAGATAGTGCATCTGATTTAGAAACTGCTTTTCTTTCGAAAACTTCTTTTGTTTTCGCCAGTTCAAGCATTTTATCCTCTATTTTCTTAAAATCATCAGATGAAAATTCACGATCACCAAAATCTACATCGTAGTAAAATCCTGTTTCAATAGCAGGTCCAATACCAAATTTGGTTCTCGGATAAAGTATTTCTAAGGCTTCCGCCAGTAAGTGTGCTGATGAATGCCAGAAGGTTGATTTTCCGTTATCATCATTCCAGGTCAACAATTTAACCGAAGCATCTTTCTCTATTGGTCTTGACGAATCCCATATTTCTCCGTCAACTTCTGCTGCTAATACGTTTCTGGCTAAACCTTCCGATATGGAAAGGGCTATTTGATATGCGTTGGTTCCTTTTTCATATTCCCTTACAGAACCATCGGGAAGTGTAATTTTAATCATTTACAACATGATTTTAGTTTAAAAATATTATTTGCTTTTGATACACTTATACAAGTAAGTGCTTTTGCGCAAAAATAACAGTTTTAACGAGACTTCATGTTAAGTAAATCTAATATTTATAAAAAGCTTGACGATATCATCAGGCTTTTTATAATTTCCTCATCAATTCTTGCGATTTTAAATACAAATCCGACTCCTGGCCTATTTTATTTAACCAGTTTTTAGCTTCCTCTTTATTTTTCTCTTTGATATAAACCAATGCCATGTAGTAAGCCGCTTCTTCTTTAAATAAGGACTCTCCTTCATATACTTCATTCAAAGCTTTTTTAGCATCATTTAACTCTCCGGTATTAATTAATGAGACACCATAATAAAATTTCAGCATATCATTCTGACCATCTTCATTCAATAATTTATGCAATTTTGACTTGGCTACTCCATAATCTTTGGCATTAAAGGCATTAGTCGCCTCCAGCAATAATTTATCCTGAGCTTCTCCCCTCACTTCTACAGAAACCATCTTAGCATCAAAATATTTATCATAATTATTAAACTGATTCCATGGTGCCCAAATAAATAGTGCTAATAAAACCACCGCAGCAGCATAATAATATTTCCTGAAACTGATTTTATACACAGGTGTTTCTGCTTTTTTAGAAAAATATTCCTGATTATAACTTTTCAAGGTATTTCTAAAAGCCGTATCAGCAGCACTATTCTGATTAAGTTCAGCTTTTAAAGAGCTTCCTATTTTCTGGTAGAGCTCCATATCAGCATAAAGTTGTGCATCAGTTTCTAATGCCAATTCAAAATCTTTTTTTTCCTGATCATCCATTTCATTCTCAACATAACGGATGATGTCTTCCATGCTAAACCTGTTCATCGTTCTTTTTAATTTCAGATTTTACCATTTGTATCAACCCGGCAATACATTCAGATTTTTTCTTTCTGAGATAGCCATAAGTGACACCTAATTGCTGAGCTATTTTTTCCTGATGTTCATTGGTCAATGCAAGATTAATAATCTCTTTACATCTTTCCGACAACTTTTCAAACACGCTTAGATAAAGCTTACTTTGGGCCTCTTCCTCTAAAAGCTTGTCTGCCAACTGGAAAACATCCTCACCAATTGATAATAAATCTTCTTCATTATTTGTTACCTGCACAGTTGATTTTTTCTTTAAATGGTTTAACCACTTACGCTTGCATATCAACAGAAAAAAAGGTTCGAACGGACAAGTGAGAACTAGATTTTTATATTTAGCCTGATTATAAACATCTATTAAAGACTCCTGAAATATATCTCCTGCATCATCTTCCGTACCGCTATTGTTAAGCACATATCTCTTTACTTTGGCAGAAAAACGAGAGTATATTTTCTGGATAACCTTATGGTCATTCTCCAATAGCCCAATGATATAATATTGATCTTCGTGTTGCACTACCAATTTGTTTAAAATCCGAAGGTAAAAAAAAGCGTTTATAAACTCATATTTAAGTTCTACTTATAAACGACAAATCAACTTTAAAGTTTCAAACAAATATTATCCAAATTCGCTTTTCAGGACAAAAGTTTTTCAAACCGGGGTAACATTTTTTTCAATGCATTGATATATACAGTATAATAACAAAATTGAATAACCATGAACACAACACAAGAAATAGTTATGAAATGGCTTATCAACATAGTGATGATACTGTCTCTGTTTTTATTGATACAGTCAATGACCACATAAATAAGAAATGCATTTTTTCCAATATAGATCCGTTTTTTTTAAGTAGATAACTGTAAGTTGTTGATTCTTCATTAAACAGCTTACAGTTTTTCATGGTTTTAAAAGTATTTGTCTATTTTTAGTACGACTGATTTAACACTGATGAGAACAACATTACTTCTGCTTATAAGCCTTTGGTCTCTTTTAGGAAACGAAGCCAATGCACAGCAAATACTTGCTTCTGATACGATACCAGCCCGATTAAACTATTTTATTAGTGAAGGAGGCACTGTTAAATTCGATTCAGAATTACGGGAACTGCGTCAGGTTGCAGGTGCACCCACTCCTTTTTATTCTTATTATTGGGAATTTGGAGATGGCAACTTCTCCTTCCTGCAAAAACCCACGCATACCTATACTGACAGCGGCTTATACCGTCCAAGATTATACGCAACAAATAATTACGATGATGGTAATCCTCCTCCTACTCGTCCGGGAAGCTTAAAAATCAAATCAAAACCTACCGTAAGAACTTTAATTGCTCAGCAAAATCATCCAGATTTTTTTAAAGACAAACATAGTATATCCCTAAAACCAAACCGTATGCCCAGGCCGCAGGAAGAAATGGTGGTAATTGTAGGTTATAAAAACAATATAGGAAATTCGCCCTTAGCAAAAAGTGGTACTATAGCCTTGTTTTATAATGATAAGGAGTTTGAAAAAGATAATTTCAAAGTTGCAGATATCAGACTGCACCATAACGAAACAAAAACAAACATCGATCAATTATTACAAATTGGCGCACTCAACAACAAAAACTATAATTACTATGCTGATAGGGGTCCAAATAACAATTCAGTTTCTTCCTCTACTGCATCAAAACTAATACAGGAACAAAAAGCCTTGTTCAGGAATTCCGAAGCATGGAAATACAATAATTTAAGTACCGATGAAGAACGTTTCCTATTTATTAGTCTGCAAACCACACCCGAAATGATTAAGGATACCAATGCTGTAGTCAATCTATCTGCAATGCTTATTCCCGACGATCCATTGGCTGATATTGATATTTTCAAATTAGAATTACAGATTGTTGCTTCTCATGACCCCAATAAAATGATTGTTAAGAACAAATGGATGAACTACCGTTTTTTGAGCAAACAAAAAGTACTTACTTATAAAGTTAAATTCCAAAATACAGGAAAAGGGCCCGCCAAATTGGTAAATATTGGTGTAGACATTCCTGATGCACTGGATTTATCTACTTTAAAAATTATTGACTCAAGTCCTAAAGTTATCTTATGCGACTCGGCCTACTCAGGTCAGAGCTGTTTAGATACCGTTAAAAAGAAAGACAGCATTAATTTCGTATTCAGAAATATTTATTTACCCGGTGTACAACAGCAAGGCGTTAATGATAAAGATTCCACAAAAGGCTTTATTGAATATCAGATCAGGTTTAAAGAAAAACCTAAAAAACTACCTTTCAGTAGCTCTGCTGCCATTATTTTTGATAAAAACGAGCCTATATATACCAATAAGGCTAAAGGAACTTTCAGACCTGGTATTTCTCCCGGAATAATAGTTGGATACGGTTTTGAAGCAGGTTCATCACAAGCTGCCAAAGGCTACGGTGATAAAAACTACACCATTGGTTTCAGTATTTCGCCCTATTCCCCTTTCAGAAAGTATCTTCAAGCGGAAGTTTTCCTGAATAATTATAATTATAGTAACGATTTTTTAAGTACTACCGGTAAAATCTCCCGTGACACTGCACTTACCGACAATGGCAGATACGCTTCTATTACACATAGAGACTATTATCAGGAAACAAAAAAATTCAATATGGATTTAGTTCCTGTTCATCTACGTTATAACTTCAATAATTATATAGGAATTGGAGCCGGAGCTTTTACTTCTATCACATTATACGAAAAATCTAAAAAAATACAACGTACTTATATGAACATTGTGGAAGCAAAGGAATCTCCCATTTTTGTTGACGAAAGATATATTGGAGAAGAGTCCAAAGGTTTTTCTCTATTAAGCGCCAGTGGGTTTATTGATTTACAATTTGGCTTAGTAAGAAAAGGTCCTGCTATTGGAATAAGATATTTGCAAGGCATAACCCATAAAGACCAACGTATATTTACTTATCTTAGCTTCAAACTATAAGTTGGTTTGGCTATCAGAAAACATACATATACTTGTTTTATAATTTTATTACTTTTTGCAAGCTTGTTTTGCAAAGCTTCTGTTAATGAAGATCTCGAAAAGCTTCGTAAAAAGGACAATTTAATTGACTGGATAGATTTACGGATAACTTATGCTATAAAAGACCCTCAGAAAAACCTTGACTTTCTTCTGGATTCTGAGAAACAGCTATGGCGAAAACCCCAAAACGCAGAAGAACAAACTGCCTGGCTTTATTTGCTAATAAATGAAGCTTATTATCTTCTAAACAGTAGTAATATCACGCAATCTATTAATAAATACGAGGAAGCTTACGATTACTTTCTAAAACATCAGCTAAATATAGATGTTGAAGAATTTATTCTAAAACCTTTAGGTAATAACTACACCCGCATTGGCGATTATGAACGAGCTGTTTTCATACTGAATAAAAGCTTAGCATTGGCTAAGAATGAAAAAAGAGATACCATTACTGCTTCTATTTACAATAACCTGGCTATCTCATATAGAACCCAACAGAATCTGGATAAAGCTCTTTTTAGTGTAAAACAAGGGTTAAACTATTGTAAGCCTAACAACCGTATTTACGGAATTTTATACGCTACCTATACAGATATCCTCTTTGATTTACAGCAAGAAGATGAAGCCTTAAAAACAGCTAAAGTCGCTATTCATACCCTTGAAAAAAAACAGAACACATTACATTGGCTGGCAAGTGCTAAAACCATCATGGCCAACATTTATCTGCATCAAAAAAAGCTTAAGGAAGCGTCCATTTTTTATGATAAAGCGGTAGTTTTATTAAAAAAAGACATTCATAGTTCCAGAAAAAGAGAATTGGCTTACATCTATACTCAAAAAAGTATTCTCAACAACTTAAAAAATGATCCGAAATCTGCTTTAAACGATGTAGACCAGGCACTTTCTCTGCTTATAGAAGAATATAAAGTCACGAACACTTTCCCTACAAAACAACAATTATACCCGGAAAATAGACTCCAATTGGCATTATACCAAAAAGCGACAGTATTAAGCGATTTAGGAAGGTACGGAGAAGCACTCAATGGCTACAAACTCGCTTTCGAAACATCAGAACAACTCAGATCAGATTATACCTACAACTCCTCCAAGAAAAAACTACAGGATGAAGCTAAAGATATTGCAGAAAAAATAATAGAGACTTCCTACCTTCTTTGGCAAAGAACAAATAAAAAAATATACTCCGAAACTATTCTGGAAATATCAGAAAAAACGAAAGGAAGAATATTGTTAGATGATCTGATGGCCAGACAGGAGAAAATAGCATCCTCCAATAAAACATATGCCGATATCATTAACCTGGAAAAAAACCTGGCGTATCTGGAAAAACAAAAAAGAGTAAAAAGCAATAAGGAAATAGAATCTAAAATAGAAGACCTACGCTTCCAGATATCTTCCTTAAAAAAGAATAAAAACATTTCAAACTATAGTTTAGATATTTCGGCTCAGGAGATGATCTCCAAAATCCCGGATCAGACTGACGTTATAATCTTTTTTGTTGGAAAAAAGAAAATCTATTGCTGTTATGTTACCAACAAGGGAATACAGCAGATAAAAACTATAACAAACGCATCGCAATTTGAAAGTGAAACATTGGGTTTTCTGGATTCCTTTTATTTTCATGGCCCACAGAACATGATTAATTCACCAAAATCTTTCTATTCAGCATCCCAGAGACTATCTCAAACCATCTTTAAAGACCTTAATCTAAATAATAACCATCAGCTATGGATTGTAAAAGATGGCATCTTAAACTTCATCTCTTTTGATGGTTTAATTATGTCCGGAGAGTTTAACAACCAAATAAGGAACTGGCCATTTCTGATAAAACAAAAATCCATCACCTATAAATATTCTTTATTCCAGTTTGCAGAGGCACAGGACAAAACCGTAAAAAGTTTTTCAGGTTTTTTTCTCAGTAATACAGAAAACGGTTCTATCGAAATTCCTTCAGTTAATTTGGAATACACTAAACTAAAACAAATTATATCTGGAAATTTCTATAAAAATGAACGGGCTACCTTAACAAATTTTAAAGAATCATTAAATGAGAGTGATATTATCCATATCAGCAGTCATGCTTATGTTGGAGAAAACAAAGACGAACCGGTATTAGAGTTGTTTAAAGACAAATTCTATATGTTCGAAACGGGTTTATCTGCACATATACCTTCGTTAGTAATTCTGAATGCCTGTCAAACTGCTGATGGTAAATATATCAATGGCGAAGGCGTAGAAAGTCTCGGAAGGTCGTTTCTTGCAACCGGATCCCATGGTGTAATCTCCAGTTTATGGCCCGTAAATGATGAATCCGGAGCAAATGTACTGATCTCTTTTTATCAGCATTTAGAAACAAACAATAGTCCACAGCAATCATTAAGATTGGCAAAATTAGAATGGATAAACAATCTGGAAAACCCTAAAATAATGGCATTACCTTATTATTGGGACAGCCTGGTTTATACCGGTTCAGACCTACAGGTTAATTTAAACAGAGCTTTCGGATGGATGCCTTACACTTTAATCCTGGCTTGTGTGACTGTCATAATAATCAGTTATTTGTTAAGAAGAAACCTGATAAAACAAAAAATTAAAAACCACAATCAACCAAACAATACCACCAATAAATCCATCTAAATTTCAGATGCGGCAGAAAAGCTATAGAATTTTGATAAAAAGAATCATACTATAAAATAGGCTCCTCAATCCAGCCAGAAGTTAATACATCCGCAATATGCATGGTTTTTAGAGGTATCTGATGCGCATATATATAACCCTGTAATTGCATCAAACAAGAAACATCTGTAGAAATAATAAATTCGGCACCGGCATTTAAAGCATTTTGCACTTTCTGTTCGGCCATGGCGGCCGAAATACCTTCAAATTTAACAGAGAAAGTACCTCCAAAACCACAACACACTTCCTGATCTTTCATTTCAACCAGCTCCAGCCCATGTACCTTTTCTAATAATCTTCTCGGTTCTTCTTTTATTTTACATTCCCTTAATGCACTGCAAGAGTCGTGATAAACAGCAACACCTTCCAGTTCGGCACCAAAATAATCTTTCTTCAATACGTTAATCAGAAAATCAGAAAGTTCATGAATATTATTTTGAATACTCCGGCACTTATTATGTATAGCTGTATTAAAGAACAAGTCGTTATAAGAGTTTTTAACCATTCCAGTACAAGATGCTGATGGAGATACGATATAATGCTGATCTGAAAAATCATTTAAAAACTTATTCCCAACCTGCTTGGCTTTATCCCAATAGCCTGCATTATATGCCGGTTGTCCACAACAAGTTTGTTCAGGATTATAGATGACTTTACATCCTGCTTTTTCCAAAATTTTCACCGTATTCTTAGCCGTTTCAACATACAGCTGATCTATAAAGCAAGGAATAAATAGTTCTACATTCATTGAATAAACCTGATTAAAAGCGTAAAATTAAGATTTATAGTAAGTATATCATCAGAAATACCTTAAATTATCTCCTTACACTGTTCTATATCTGATAATTTTTTAATTCTTTACGGTGCTTTACAAACACATAAAACAATACCAGTACAGCCACCGAAAAGAAAATGGCTAAAAATGCCGCTGAATTACGCATATTTCCAGTACTCTCTTCAATAATCCCAAAACTGAATAATCCGGCGACTATAGCTAATTTTTCAGTGACATCATAAAAACTAAAGTAAGATGCCGTATCAGCTGTTTTTTCAGGAATCAGTTTGGAGAAAGTAGATCTGGAAAGAGATTGTATACCTCCCATTATGGTTCCAACCACAGCAGCCAACACATAAAACTGGTATTCGTTAGCTATAAAGTAAGCCCCCAAACACACACATATCCATATGAGTATAACAAAAATAAGTACTCTAATATTTCCGTACTTCTCAGATAAACGCGACATCAAAATTGCTCCACCTATGGCTACAAGCTGAATAATTAATATGGTAATAATTAACTTAGAAGTGCCGAGATGCAGGATTTTCTCTCCAAAACTGGCAGCCACCAACATAATAGTTTGCACTCCCATAGCGCTAAAGAAAAAAGAAATAAGATATTTTTTCAGCAATTTCATTTGAGCTACTTCCTTCCATACCTTCACCAGATTGTTAAACCCACTGGTTAGCTTGTTTTTCTCTTTTTTATCAAAATTAGGGTTCCCTTTAGGTAGTACCTTAAACGGAATCTGAGCAAAAGCAATCCACCATACCCCTACCAACAGAAAAGAAAGTCTGGCTGGAAAAGTCGCATCCGTAATACCAAACAACTCCGGTTTAAGCACAAAAACAAAACATATCAATTGCAGTATTACACTTCCTACGTAGCCATAAGCAAAACCTTTGGCACTTACGGAATCCTGATGTTCTTTAGATGAAATTTCGGGCAGATAAGAATTAATAAATACAACTCCCCCACAATAGCCTATGGCCGCTAAGCCAAAAAAGATTAGGCTTATCTCCAGCGTATCCCCTGTAAAAAAGTAAAGTCCCATACAGGAAATTGCCCCCAACCAGGTAAATAGTTTCAGAAAAAATCTTTTATTACCGTGGTAATCTGCTGTAGATGTCAGAAATGGAGTCATTAATGCAATAATAAGATATGCAGCTGCCAGCGTATAATTAGATAAAGCAGTATTTACAAATTCGTATCCAAAGAAACTAACCCGATCTTTAAATTCCTCTGTAGTTGTTATTGCTGTATAATATGCCGGAAATATGGTGGAAGTAATGACAAGATTATATGCCGAGTTTGCCCAGTCGAACATAGCCCATGACTTCACTACTTTTTTATTGTCTTTTTCTATCATAATGCAGCGTAAAAGTAGCTAAACTTACAATTATAGACCATAAAAATATTTTTTATCTTATATTTCCCCGGAAATTTATGCATTCATGGAAAAAGAGGTAAAAACAGTTACTGAGTATATGGAGCAGCTTCCTGCCGAAAGAAAGGAGGTTCTCCAAAAATTAAGAAAAATCATCACAGAAAATCTGCCAGAAGGTTTTGAAGAAACATTAAGCTATGGAATGATTGGTTATGTTGTACCTCACAGCATTTATCCTGATGGTTATCATGTAACACCTCAATTGCCTTTACCTTTCATAAATATTGCCTCACAAAAAAGCCATATTGCTTTATACCACATGGCTTTATATGCTGATGAAAATTTGCTAAACTGGTTTAAAGAAGAATATGCTAAACAGACCAATACAAAGCCCGATATCGGAAAAAGCTGTATCAGGTTTAAAAAACCAGAACAGATTCCATTTTCATTAATAGGTGAACTGGTTCAGCAAATAGATATTCAACAATGGGTACAACTATATAAAACCAAGATTAAGAAATAAGTAATATCAAAACTTCTCCTCTACTCCCAGACCAAACAATGCAAAATCATACTTCACCGGATCTTCAGCATCAAATTTCCTCAGGTTTTCAGTTAACTCCAAAGCTGTTTTCCAGTCCGTTTGCTTACGGTCAATCATTCCAAGTTTCCTGGCAACCCTATCTACATGGACATCACAAGGGCAAATTAACTGTGCTGGTTTAATGCGATTCCAGATCCCAAAATCCACTCCACAATGGTCTTTTCTCACCATCCAACGCAAAAACATATTAATCCGTTTACAAGTCGCATTTTTCATAGGTGAGGAAATATGTTTAACCGTTCTCTTCGGAAAATCCTCCAATGAAAAGAAATAAGATCTGAAGTAGTTTAAATGTCCCTCTATATGAGGTAAATTGAGTAGACTGTTATAACAAACATTTCCTATATCTTCGTTCTCTGCAAACTGATCTGAAAGATACTCTTCTCTCATTTCTGATTGTTTAAAAGGCAAAAAAGCATCTTCCAGGCTATCAAACTGCTGATAGTGCTGTTTAAAAAACTGAATAAAATATAAAGTATCCGTATAATTAAAAGTACGGTGTTTGAAATTTTCAAGACGTTTTAAATCCACTTCTTCATGATTGACTATAAAATCATGAGGAGCCCCGTCCATTAATTCTATTAACTCTTTAGATTTTTTGATAATGGTACCCCTTTGTCCCCATGCCAGAATAGAAGACCAAAATCCCATAATCTCGATATCCTGTTTTTTAGTAAAAAGATGAGGGATACAAATAGGATCGTTTTCTATAAAACCAGGTTGATTATATTGAATAACTTTTTTATCTAAAAATTCTTTTAGCTCCTCTTCGCTATTGAAACCATTTTTCATCGTTCAAAGGTAATTATTAGTCATTACTAAAATCCACCAAAAAGATTATATTTGTCCGATATAAGGGGTGCTAAGAGGTTCAGCTGAGATGATACCCATCAAAAAACTGTTCTCAGACAGTTTACAAACAACTGAACCAGGTAATACTGGCGTAGTAAAAATGGCACACGATCTCTTTTTCCTCCTTTATATTTTAAATTTCACAACTGTGGCTTTTGTAGATATTAAAGATTGGTTCGTATTATTCTTAACTCAACTTAAAGAAACCGGAATTGTGGAGTGGTTTGCTGTATTATTTGGCATAGCAGAAGTACTGCTGGCAAAAAGAAATAATATATGGCTTTATCCTACAGGCATAGTTTCTATTATGCTATCCATGTATTTATTCTTTCATGTTCATTTATACGCAGAAGCTCTTCTCAATCTGTACTATTTACTTATGAGTATTTACGGGTGGTATCTATGGGTAAATAAAAAATCTAAACCTACCGTAAAAATAAGCTGGACAACTGAGAAAGAACTCAACATAGCCATAGCTATCTCTATTATTGGTTTCTTTTTTCTATATTTTATACTAAGTCGTTTCACGAGGTCAGATGTTCCTGTAGAAGATGCAATTGTTGCATCTCTGGCCTGGGCAGGAATGTGGTTACTGGCCAAAAGAAAAATAGAAAACTGGATATTTTTGAATATTTCCAACATCATAGCTATCCCTTTACTTATCCATAAAAAACTGCCATTAATGGCACTTTTAACATTATTTCTGTTTACTGTAGCTGTATTTGGCTTTTTTGACTGGAAAAAAGCATACCAAAAAGAAAACAAACTTCAACCGTAAAATATGTCTTTTGAACAATCGTGGACTACCAAGATTAGAAAATACGCTGCCGAATCAGAAACTTTAGGAAAATTACATCCGGAAATACTTAATTTAATTTATGAACAGAATTGGTTTAATCTGTACGTCCCAAAAATATATGGAGGATTAGAAAAACCACTTTCTGAAATATTAAGACTAGAAGAAAATTTAGCCAAAGCCGATGGCAGTCTGGCGTGGACAGTAACACTATGTAGTGGAGCTGCCTGGTTTGCTGGTTTTTTAGACCCGCAACTGGCTATAGATATTTTCAGTGATTCAAAAGTTTGTTTTGCAGGTAGCGGAGCCACAGGAGGCACAGCGATAGAAACCGATAATGGCTACCTTATCAATGGCTTTTGGAAATATGCTAGTGGAGCCTTGCATGCTACCATATTCACAGCCAATTGTACCCTTTGTGATAAAAATGGCAATCCGCTACTCAACAATGATGAGAAAGAAATAGTTAAATCTTTCATTTTAAAAAGAGAAGAAGTTGAAATTATTCCAGAGTGGTCGTATATTGGATTAGCTGCTACCGGCAGTCATGCCTTCAAAACTAAAGATCTCGTCGTTGGCAAAAATCGGCTATTTGAAATCAACAGTGCTCTAAATGTAGAGTGTCCGTTACTCAACTACCCTTTTATGGCTTTAGCCGAAACAACGCTTGCGGTAAATCACTCAGGAATGGCATTACATTTTATAGAATTGGTTGAAGAGTATTTTTATCAACGTTCAGGTTTAAAAAGATATACCCCAGAACAGGTCTCCTACTTTGAAAAGGATCTCCATAATTTGAAAGCTAATTTTAAGGCAGTACGCAAAGCTTTCTATAATACTTTCGATTCTTCATGGAAACAGTTCAAAGAAACAGGAATAGTTAATGATGATCTATTAAAACAAGTTAGTAAAAAAAGCAGATCCTTAGCTCATAGGGCAAGAAAAACTGTGGATGCCTTATACCCATATTGTGGATTGGAAGCAGCAAAAAAAGAATCAGAATTAAACAGAGTTTGGCGGGATTTACATACGGCAAGTCAGCATTCGTTATTGACTTTTGAGTTTTAGAATAAAAACAGTTTCAAAACCCTATAAAAAGCTTTGAAACTGTCTGAAAGCTTATTTTTTTAAAGCATCTTTTACATTTTCTATTTTTTTATCTGCTTTATCAGCAGCATCTTTTATATCTTGTTTTGTCTCTTGAGCTGCAGATTTAATATCTTCTCCAGCCTTATTGGTAGCTTCTTTAGTTTTATCAGCTATATTTTCCGCTGCAGATTTGGCATCACTCACCGTATTGTTCACACCTTCTTTAACATCTTCGGCTGCATTATTTACAGCTTCTTTGGTATGTTCCCATGCAGATTTGGCATCATCTAATGCTTTACGAGCCTCCTCTTCAGCATTTTTATCACCACGTGCTACTGCATCATCCAAATCTTTCTGGGCCTTATCCATTTTTTCCTTCAACTCTACCTCTGCTTTATCCGCACTATGGTCAAGAGAATCAATGGCATTGTCTACCTGTTCACCTGCAGTTTCATTATTACCATTATTACCACAAGATACAAGGGTTAATGTTCCAGCTATTACAGCTAAAAAAGCTAATTTTTTCATAACAGTTTGTCTTTAATTTTTATTAAACTTTTAAACATCAAATAAACATTAATGTTTGAATAACTTAATTTTTTTTGGTATTAAAGCAAAACCTATACCAATATCAATCTACATCTATAAGGTGGAATAAACGAGATAATAACACACCCTATTGCATCTGGAAACATGAACAATCAATCAGTGCTCCCAAAATGCTTAGCTTGCTTTTCCAGTATTGATATTTTAAAAAACAAGGCGCATACTCCGCTCAGAATAATTATCTGTAAAACTAAAAAAGCGAATAACTTAACAGTTATTCGCTTTAAATAATTTATTTCTAAGCTGTAAAAACTATTTTAAAGCCTGCTCCAAATCTACCAACAGATCCTCAATATCCTCGACTCCTACGCTTAAACGTAATAAGTTATCCGTAACGCCTACTTTCTCCCTCTCCTCCTTTGGAATAGAACCATGCGTCATTGTAGCCGGATGATTAATTAAAGACTCCACACCACCTAAAGATTCTGCAAGAGTAAATACCTTAAAAGAAGAAGCTACCTTAAATGTCTCTTTCAAATCGGCACCTTTCAACACAATAGAAATCATCCCGCCAAAACCATTCATCTGTTCTTTGGCTACCTGATGGTTAGGATGATCTGTAAATCCTGGCCAATATATTTTATCAATCTTAGGATGATTTTTTAAGAACGCAGCAATCTTTTCACCGTTTTCACAATGCGCTTTCATTCTTAGATGCAAAGTTTTAATTCCTCTTAAAGCCAAAAAAGCATCTTGTGGCCCCGGAGTAGCTCCGCATGCATTATAAATAAACCAAAGTTTTTTGTATAATTCCTCATCATTCACTACAATAGCACCCATCACTACGTCCGAATGCCCAGCAATATATTTTGTAACAGAATGCATTACAATATCGGCACCTAAATCCAGAGGATTTTGCAGATAAGGAGAAGCAAATGTGTTATCCACCGTCAATAACAAATTATGTTTTTCAGCAATTGCAGAAACTGCTTTAATATCAATAATCTGCATCGTTGGATTGGTAGGTGTTTCTATCCAGATCTGCTTCGTATTCTCATTTATATAAGAAAGAACATTCTCTGGATTACTAAAATCTATAAAATGAAACTTGATACCATAGTTAGAAAAAATCTTTGTAAAGATTCTGTAAGATCCTCCATACAAATCATTTCCTGTGATTACTTCATCGCCCGGTTTTAACAATTTCATAATCGCATCTGTAGCACCCATACCACTTGAAAATGCCAATCCGAAACGGCCGTTCTCTAACGCGGCAATACAATCTTCCAATGCCTTTCTCGTAGGATTGGTACCTCTCGAATACTCATATCCTTTATGGTCTCCCGGCGATGCCTGAGCATAAGTAGATGTCTGATAAATAGGGGTCATTACCGCTCCCGTTGTAGGGTCAGGTTGCTGACCTGCATGTATAGCTTTAGTTCCGAATTTCATGTTATCTCAAATATTGATTGTTTACATTCGCTAAAATTAGCGTCCGTTTTTATAAAATCTAAAATCCTAAATTGTAAATCTAAACCTTTTTAATATGCCCTTGCAAATGCAACCCTTTGTTTAGATGGTTTTCCTGTTACAATACAAATGCCTTCCTCTTGTTCATTATTCAAAGGGATACAACGAATGGTTGCTTTGGTTTCCTCTTTAATTCTCTGTTCAGTTTCTGATGTACCATCCCAATGTGCCATTACAAAACCAGGTTTTTCGTCCAGTATACGTTTAAAATCTTCGTAAGTATCTGCTTTCACCGTATTTTCTGTTCTAAAATCCAATGCTTTTTGGTATATATTAGATTGAATCTCCTCTAAAAGTTGCTCCACTACATCTGCAATATTATCTCTGGAAAGAGTTTCTTTAGTACGTGTATCCCTTCTCGCAACCTCAATAGTGTTGTTATCCAAGTCTCTGCCTCCTAAAGCCAGACGTACAGGCACTCCTTTCATTTCATACTCTGCAAATTTAAATCCCGGACGTTGCGTATCTCTGTCATCATATTTCACAGAAATACCCTTTGCTTTCAGCTTAGAAATAATATCATCCGCCACTTCAGATATTTTAGCCAGTTCCTCATCTCCTTTATGGATAGGTACAATTACCACTTGTATTGGTGCTAATTTAGGAGGAAGTACCAGACCCGCATCATCAGAATGCGCCATAATCAAGGCTCCCATTAAACGGGTAGAAACACCCCAAGAGGTTGCCCAAACAAACTCCTGTTTGCCCTCTTTACTGGTGAATTTAACGTCAAAGGCTTTGGCAAAGTTTTGACCTAAAAAATGCGAAGTTCCTGCCTGCAAAGCTTTACCATCCTGCATCAATGCCTCAATACAATAAGTATCCAGTGCACCTGCAAAACGTTCATTCTCTGTTTTCTTTCCTCTCAGTACAGGTAATGCAAGCCAGTTTTCTGCAAAATCAGCATACACTTCCAGCATACGTTCTGTTTCCTCTATAGCCTCTTCCCTGGTCGCATGGGCCGTATGCCCCTCCTGCCATAAAAATTCTGCTGTCCTTAAAAACAAACGCGTACGCATTTCCCAACGTACCACATTGGCCCATTGATTAACCAAAATAGGTAAATCTCTGTAAGATTGAATCCACCCTTTATACGTATTCCATATAATAGTTTCAGAAGTAGGTCTTACAATCAGTTCTTCCTCTAGTTTAGCCTCCTCATCCACAATAATGTTTCCAGAACCATCATTCTTAAGGCGGTAATGAGTAACAACTGCACATTCAGTAGCAAAACCATCAACATGGGAAGCCTCTTTAGAAAAGAAAGATTTTGGAATAAACAATGGAAAATAAGCATTTGAGTGTCCAGTATCTTTAAATTTCTGATCTAAAACAGACTGCATTTTTTCCCATATGGAGTAACCATAAGGTTTAATTACCATGCAGCCCCTTACCGCCGAATGCTCGGCCAGATCGGCTTTTGCCACTAATTCGTTATACCATTGAGAATAATCCTCTGATCTGCTTGTTAACCCTTTGCTCATATTAAAAGTTGGCGTAATTTTTATTGTATATTTCTAATATTGTTGACGAATGTCAAAGTTATAAATATTAGACTTATAAAGATGTTAATATTTTAAACCTTTTCAGATATAAGTTGTCAATATCTGTGTAGCGTAATATTTACGTAAAACGTATGGTTAAGCTACAGAGGTTGTTTATATTTAAATGGGATTAAATTTTTAAGGCGATGAAAACAAAAAACATATACGGTATAATTGTTGGAGGAGCAGCTTTATTGCTGGGTAGTTGCAGCACCGGCAAAACTACTCTGCAAAATGCCTCTAATGACGATGTTTACACCTCTCGGGTAGAAGCAAAAAAGATAGAGTATACTCCCAGAAAAGTAGAAGATTACTCTACCAACAATTCCTATAACAGAGACGACAATACATATAATGAAGGATACGATTCCAGAATCGACATAGATAGAAGAGATTCCTACACTTGGCGCGACTCTTACTATGACAACTATTTACGATACGATCCATACTATAACCCTTATTTCAATAACTGGTACAGTCCCGGATTTTCTGTAGGCCTGGGGTGGAATAGTTGGGGCGGAAGCAGTTGGCATTTTGGATGGAATAATGGTTGGTACGATCCTTATTATTACGGATGGAATAGCCCTTACTACAATCCCTGGATGTATGATCCATGGTACAGACCATACCGATATAATTATTGGGGAATGTACTCTATATATAACCCCGTTTATTGGGGAGGTGGATATTATGGTGGAGGATACTACGGTGGTATATGGTCTGGAAATGTGGTTCAGAACAAACCTAGACCATCAAGAGGTCCTGCGGCTACCGTCAGACCTGACAGAAACAATACCGGAAGCACCTCCAATGGTCGTATTCCTATGCCTACAACCAGACCTAGTCGGGGTGATGTGAGTCAGGGAACCAGACCTTCTATAGACAGACCTACAGGTGGTACATCTGGCAGACCATCTTACGAAGGAAGGCCTTCCAGAACTAATGAGCCTGCTTCAAGACCATCAAGAAATGAAGCTCCGCCACAAAGAACAGAAAGACCTGCTACGGAGTCGCAAAGACCACAACCTCAAAGCAGACCGGAAAGATACTCTCCTCCTTCCACATCTCCATCTTCTGGTGGCGGATACGGCGGCGGTGGAAGAAGCAGCACCCCTAGCGGTGGTGGTGGCGGAAGACCATCAAGATAAAATATAATATCACCATTCCTTATTTTGAGTTAAACAGGGAATGGTGATCATTCTACTCAACCATCTATTGAAAATATTATGGATATCAAAAAAATACTGAGTATAGCCCTTATAGGAGGGTTAACCCAACATGCATTTGCACAATACACCGAGGATGCTTTCAATTTTTCCCGGACAGAAACTAGCACTACAGCAAGGTTTAGTGCCTTAGGTGGGCAACAAACATCTATGGGTGGAGATTTAAGCTCTATTTATGGAAATCCGGCTGGGTTAGGTATGTTCAGCCGTTCCGAATTTGGTTTTTCTATTGGTCTTAATAGCTATAAAAATAACCATACCTTTCTTGGCAACACCGGAACAGACAATGTATTCAATCCAACGATAAATAATATAGGAATTGTTTTACATTCACCGGTTTCCAAATACAGTGGCGATACAAAAAAAGGTTTGGTAGCCGTTAGTTACGGTATTGGTTATCAAAAAAACAATTACTTCAAAAATGAACTGAATCTTGCAGGAAGAACAGATAACAATGGCTTAAGTGATTTTTTTGCAGATCAGGCTAATCTGGATGGCGCTATAGACCCCACAAAGTTAGGCTCTGAGACTATTTTTGGTGCATATCATGGTTTTCTTATAGACCGCAGTGGCAATTCATACGTTCCCAATACTTATACAGATAGCGATCAATCTATTAACGTAATGCGCAAAGGCGGGCAATCCAATATAGATTTATCTTTTGGTCTTAACTTCAGTAATCAGGTATATATAGGGGCCGGATTAGGTATAGCGTCTGTAAACTATAAATCAAGAGAAACACTCCTGGATAACGGAGATTTTTTATACGACATTGATAATCCCATCACTCCTGCACCACCTGCAGGTCAACCGCAATACCCCGAGTTTAACCCTAGAAGAAGCTATAATGCTAATTTTTACAGAAATTACGACACGGAAGGTGCTGGAGTTAATTTCAAATTAGGAGCTATTATAAAACCAGTAGACGAGTTTAGAATAGGCTTTTCTTTTGAATCTCCTACCTATTACGATTTAACCGATAATTATTACGAAAGCCTTTCTTACGTAAGTCCTTACAATGAAAGAATATACCGTGAAGAAAACTTCCCGATGACCTATAACTTACGTACCCCTCTAAAATTGAACGGTGGTATTTCTTATATCATAGGAAATAAAGGCTTTTTAAGCGCCGACATTAATTACAGCGATTATTCAACCGCAAAATTCTCTTCCAATTTAAAAGGAACAGACAGAAATGTAAACGACGGTATCCAACAAAGCTATAAAGATGTAGTAAACTTTGGAGTAGGCGGAGAATTTAAAGTAAGCAACGAATTTGCAGTAAGAGCAGGTTACAGATATTTAGCTGATCCTTACAACACCAAAATCAGCAACAATGACAATGCTATAAACAGATATTCTGGTGGTTTTGGTTACAAAGTTGGGACCTACTCTATAGATGCTGCTGTAATGGTTTACGACTCTAAAGATGGTTATAATAACTACACGCTCTCTACCGGAGACCAGCCCTATGCAGATATATCTAAAACAACGACTAGATTCTCTATTACTTTTGGAGCTCGGTTTTAGATAAGAAACATTAGAAAAGATATTTAAAAGGAGCTGTATCAAAAGTCATTCGGATGGGTATAGTACTGAGAAATCTTCTTCCTCAGCACTCCTGAGACAGACCCCTCACCTTAACTTGGGATGACAAGATTCTTTTATTGATACAGCTCCCTTAAAATTTAAAGGGGCTGTTCAAAAGTGTTTATCCTCCTGATTACCGAATGTTTTGGCATAGACTTGAACCTCTCATACAAAACTAGTGAAAGGAATAAGTAATCTATTTTAGAGATACGCTGCTCAATCCTGTAACCTCCAGAAGATTAGGAAAACACAATCATATAGAGTTATCCCCTTAGCTTGTCGAAATAACAGAGTTTTTTTATTTTCACCTTACCCCTTAAATACTCAGTAAAGAAGGAAAACGGGATATTTTTACGCATACAAATTCTAGCAATTTTATAACAAATAATAAGTGAGAAAGATAACAGGGATACTTTTAGTCGGAGCCGGAGCTTGTAGCTATGGAGTACTGGCCACCATAGTAAAATATGTTTATGGTTTTGGCACTCATACCAGCATACTTAATTTTTCGCAGTTTCTTATTGGTTTCATTATCCTCAGTTTATTAAGCCTAAAAGAGAAAAAATCTGAACAAAAACAAGTTTCATTTGCTAAAAAAAGTATATCGAGATTAATTATCTATGGTAGCTCATTAGGGCTCACCAGCATATTTTATTATATATCCATACAATATATACCTGTATCAGTCGGAATTATTCTACTTATGCAAACTATATGGATGGGCGTTATACTAGAGGCTATCCTTGGAAAAACAAAAATAGAACGTACCAAACTTATTGGCGGATTTGTAGTAATAGCCGGGACCCTCCTTGCAACCAATATTTTCAAAAGCCAAATAAGTCTTGATGTAAAAGGAGTAAGTTTTGGAATACTAGCCGCAATATGCTATACCATATCTATGTATGCCTCTAACAGCGTTAGTTTAGAATTATCATCAATTCAGCGCAGCAAATATCTTGTATTGGGTGGATTAATAACTATTATCCTATTCTGGAACATTCAGATTATACAGCATTTCGACCTCGCCATCATGCTTAAATGGGGAACTTTCCTCGCGTTATTCGGAACCATCATCCCTCCTCTTTTATTCACCAAAGGAATGCCAATTACCGGAGTAGGTTTAGGTAGTATACTTGGTGCAGTAGAAATACCCGTATCTATCTTGTCAGCAAATATTATCTTAGGCGAAAGAATAGATATTATTCAATGGATAGGTGTTTTAATTATATTGATATCAGTAGTTATTATCAATTCAAAAAGCCTTAAAACAAGCACAAATTAACTTGCATAAGTAAAAATAGGTGCTATGCTTTTAAAGTTTTGCTGCATAGTACGTTCATAAGTCAGAGCCATTGTTAAATCAAGCCAGTTGTTATTGACTTCGCGTATTAATTTTTCCTTTTGAGGGCGTGTAAAAACATTCAACTCCTTAAACCTTCTCTGTGCAGTAACCTCAGAACTAAACTCCTCAAAATATACCAGATTACTTAACTTTTTCCCATTATCAAATAACAAACTAGGCATCTGACGGTAAAAATTCATAGTCTTAATCAAGTCCGAGCTCATTCCAACATGTAAAGTCTGTCTGTTCGCATCTGTAATTATAAAAACGATATTTTTCATGTCTATGGGTTTATTTTAATATTATTTTTAGTAAACCAATTTTTATTACTAATTTTATTGGCACAATAATACTAACAATTTTAGTAATAACAAATTTATTTTTAACAATGGGAAAGATATCTGACAACTTAAAATATTTAAGAAAGAAAAAAGGGCTTACACAACAGCAATTTGCTGATGTTATGGAGATCAAAAGATCTCTGGTTGGAGCTTACGAAGAAGACAGAGCAGAACCAAAGTACGATTTACTAAAAAAAATAGCAGAGTTTTTTGAATTAAGCATTGATGACTTTATTAATGAAAAAATAAATGACAAATGGGCACCCAAACCTAAAGGAGATCCTGCCAACCTGAGAGTATTGAGTATAACGGTAGATAATAACGACAAAGAGAACATAGAATTTGTAAACGTAAAGGCAAGTGCAGGCTATATGAACGGTTATGGAGACCCTGAATATGTAGCAGAATTACCTAAGTTTTCCTTACCTATGTTTAATCAGGGCACCTACCGGGCATTTGAAATCAAAGGAGACTCTATGCTCCCCTTGCCTAGCGGATCTATCATCATAGCAGAATATGTAGAAAACTGGAACAACCTGAAAATTGGTGAGACAGCAATTATTATTAGTAAAAATGACGGAGTAGTTTATAAAAGAATTTCCAGCAAATTCAGATTAGATAAAGGCCTAAAACTTTCTTCCGATAATCCTGCTTACGAACCTTACAGTATAGAAAGTGAGGATATTTTAGAAATATGGCAGGCAAAAGCATTTATTTCTACCGAATTACCTCAGCCTACACCTGAACCAACTATGGAAAGTCTGACAACTATGATGACGCAAATGCAAAAATCTATTGTTCAACTACAACAAGGTAAGTAAAAGGTGAGCGATTTTCTGGACAAAAAACTTAAGGAAAGAGATCACAAAGGTAACCTCAGATCATTAGGGAATTTGAATCATTTAATTGATTTCTATTCCAATGATTATTTAAGTCTAGCCAGATCAGAAAAAATCAGAAAAAAAATCATTCATGATTTAGAAACTCAACAGTATGCATTAGGGGCTACCGGCAGCAGGTTAATCAGCGGAAATTCCTTGCTATTAGAGCAGACAGAAGATAAAATTGCTGAATTTCACCATGTGGAGAGTGCCCTCCTGTTTAACTCAGGATATGATGCTAATATTGGTTTACTTTCTTCTGTCCCCCAAAAAGGCGATACCGTTATTTGCGACAGCCTTATACATGCTAGCCTAATAGATGGCATTAAACTAAGTTTCGCTAATAAATTTAACTACCTGCATAACGACCTGAATAACCTGGAGTCAAAATTAAAAAACGCAAAAGGTAACATCTTTATAGTTACAGAAAGTATTTTTTCTATGGATGGCGATGCTACCCCTTTAAAAGACATTCTGAAACTCAGTAAAAAATACGGAGCTCACCTTATTGTTGACGAGGCCCATGCATTGGGGATTTATGGAAAAAACGGTTCAGGAATAGCCAATAAACTAGGTATTGAGCATGAAATATTTGCTCGTATTGTTACCTACGGAAAAGCTATGGGAGCCCATGGAGCAGCAATTCTAAGCTCCAAAAAATTAAAGTCATACCTTATCAATTTTGCCAGATCCTTTGTTTACTCTACTGCGCTGCCCTCCCATAGCATCGCCCATATCAATGCTGCTTATGCAGAACTTGCTTCACAAGACTTTCCCTCAGCTATCAGCCACATCATCAAATATTTCAAAAAATCAGCCCAACACCTCGAAGAGAAGCTAATCGAAAGTCACAGCTGCATACAATCCATAATTATCCCCGGCAACCAGAATTGTATCGAAACAGCAAGCCAAATTCAACATGCAGGATTTGCCGTTAAGGCCATATTAAGCCCAACAGTCCCCGTTTCAAAAGAACGTATCAGAATATGTCTGCATCTTCACAATACACCAGAGCAAATAGATCAACTTATAACTGCACTAACTACTGCAATCGCTTCCCAAAATTAGGGTTTTAGCTGATTAAGGAATCTTATTACCGTTTCTTCATGCTGTTTTTTCAACTCAGGTTCAATAATACCCTGTTCAGGATTAAAGTGAGTATGAAATGAGGGTAAAGAAAACGTCTCTATGATATTAGCCCCAAATTGTGGAAAAAAGGTTTTTGCAGTATGCATCACGTTTCCACCCCCGTAAGCACCCGGCGAAGTAGACATCAGCAGCATAGGCTTCTCTCTGAAAAACTTTTTGTCAACCCTCGAAATCCAATCGTATAAATTTTTAAAAGCAGTAGTATAAGATCTGTTATGCTCTGCTAATGATATTACCAAAAAATCGGCAATTTCTATATTAAATACAAAGTCATAAGCCAGTTGCGGATGGCCAGTTGCCCTTTCCCTATCAACGGAAAATAATGGCATTTCGTAATCATTCAGGTCTATTAAATTTACCTGATGTCCTGTAAAATAACTCAAAGTATATTTCACCAATTGTTTATTGATAGACTCGATACTATTGCTACCTGCAAACGCTAATCCTTTCATGATAGTTTTTTCCCTAATTTAATTTTTTTTGATCGATTTTATTAAGTTTTAAAATAATAATCTATTTTTGCAATCATCAGATGATATGATGTATAAGAAATGATAATAAAAAAATCACTGGCAGAAACTGTTGCCGAAAAAATTAAACACCAGATTATCTCCGGTTTTTATCAAACGGACGATAAATTACCCATAGAACCAGAGTTGATGAAAGATTTTGGTGTTGGAAGATCTACCGTAAGAGAAGCCGTGAAAATATTGGATAATTCTGGATATTTAAGAGTGCAACAAGGTTTGGGTACTTTTGTTAAAGACATTAACAAAACAGAAAATCCGCTGGACAACAAATTCAGTAAAGCCAATCTGGAAGATTTAGACGAAGTACGCAAACTCATGGAAATGAAAATTGCTGAAAAGGCAGCCTTGAACAGAACAGAAAAAGACATCAATATCATCAGGCAAAATCTGGAAAAGAGAAAAAAGTTTATCAAAGAAAAAAATCTTGAAAACTGTATTATAGCCGATATAGATTTTCATATATCTATAGCTATAGCCTCTAAAAACGAAATTCTAATAGAATTATACAGTATTGCCTCTAAGCACTTAAAAAAATGGTTTTCGCATTACTATTCAGACACTTCATCTTTTGAAGAAACCCATGAATTACATGAAAACTTACTCAAAGCTATTATAGCTAAAAACCCGGAAAAAGCCTGGTCAATAGCCGAGGCAATTATTAAATGGCATTAAACACAAAACACAACAATTATATTTTTTATGGAAGCTCAGGAACAATACCTCCAACAAGAAGCAGACGCTAGTCAGATAGCGCAAAAAACCGTCTATACTATTCTATTTACCATTAGTTTCACTCATCTCCTTAACGATTTAATTCAATCCGTTATACCATCCCTTTATCCGTTAATTAAGGAGAACTTTCACCTTACCTATGCTCAGATAGGTCTAATAACCTTAACCTATCAACTAACAGCCTCTATATTACAACCCTTTGTAGGAAGTTATACCGACAAAAAGCCAAAACCATTTTCTTTAGTTATTGGTATGTTTTGTACTACAATAGGCTTAATATCATTGGCTTTTTCATCTACCTTCATACAGCTTCTGCTTTCTGTAAGCTTAGTGGGTATAGGTTCGTCCATATTTCACCCCGAATCGTCCAGAGTGGCACACATGGCATCAGGAGGTAAAAAAGGTTTAGCACAATCTATATTTCAATTAGGAGGAAATGCAGGTAGTGCCATAGGCCCTTTACTAGCCGCTATCATAGTTATCCCTTACGGGCAGGTTAACATATTATGGTTCACCATTTTAGGGGTGATGGGATTACTTATTCTCGGTAAAGTAGGTAAATGGTACGGAAATCATCTTTATCTGAAGAAACAATCTTCCACAGCTACTCATCACAGTGCAGTTAAACTATCTAAAGGAAGAATTATATCTGCTTTAGCCATACTATTGATACTAATTTTCTCCAAGTATTTTTACATGGCCAGCTTAACAAGCTATTTAACTTTCTTTTTGATAGAAAAGTTCCATGTAACTGTTCAGCAGTCACAAATGTATTTATTCCTGTTCTTAGCAGCCATTGCAGTGGGGACCATTATTGGTGGACCTTTAGGAGATCGTTTCGGAAGAAAATACATTATATGGATATCTATATTGGGAGCAGCACCATTTACACTTTTATTACCCCATGTAGATTTATTCTGGACAGCTACCCTATCCGTAATCATCGGCGTTATTATAGCTTCCGCTTTTTCGGCAATACTGGTATACGCCACTGATCTTTTACCCGGAAAAGTTGGAATGATTGCAGGATTATTCTTTGGTTTCGCTTTTGGCATGGGCGGAATTGGCTCTGCCTTGTTAGGTTGGTTAGCAGATGAAACAGACATATTTTATGTCTTTACAATATGTTCTTTCTTACCACTACTAGGTATTGTTACAGGTTTTTTACCTAATATAGAACCTAAAAAAGAGAAAAAATAAAACCAATCAGTCAATGTCCTGATTAAGGAAAGAGGTTGTATCAGATAACTAAAAACAAAGTCATCACAGATACAACCTCTTTTTTTATAGCCTACACATTCAAATTATACAGTTGGGTTCCTTTATCATCCAATACCTGAACCATTAGTTTTGTACTGTTTACCTCCAACCGAATCAGGGTACGCTCTCCCTCTTTGGGCCCTCCCCCTATGATCATCGGGTAATCATGCTGACCTTTTTTGGCAGTATACAAGCCGTGTCTATGGGTATGCCCGCACAACATCAGATCAATCTTATGCTTATTCAGCAGTTCTCCAAACAATTTGCGGCAGTGCAACATTCCATGAGCCTCTTTAGAATTATAATGCGGAATATGCATCAACACAATCTTATATTTCGCTTTTTTAAAAGCCTTGCTCTTTAATTCATTCGTTAACCAAACAGCCTGCTCCTCCCTATAAGCATCAAAAGCAGCTAAGCCAGAATACTCTTTATGGTCATCTATCTTATCTTCGCCCGTATCTAAACAAATAAAAAAGGCCTGCCCTCTTCTAAAAGAAAAATATTGTCTCTTTTCCTTGTTTTCAAAATAATCAGCCAGATTTCTTGCAAATTTCCCTCTGGTTTCATGATTTCCCCTCACGTACATAAAAGGAATTCTGCTTGCAAAAGCTTCTGTACAAGGTTCAATCATGTTTTTTAAAATCTGAGTCTCATCTGTCTGATAATTAAACATATCTCCATTAAAAAACACCAGATCATATGGACGGCTTCCATTTAGCTTTATCAAATGTCCTATAGATTTTGGCCTGTCATGAATATCATTCATAACTAGCATAGAAAAGTCATCCTTCTCTATATCAGGAGCAGTAAAATTATAGATATCGGTTTCTATCGTTTCACCATAAACTATTTTATAGGGATCGTATTTTTTAAAATCTTTCGAAAACACTTTATAATAGTATCGCTTCCCGGGTTCAAGATTTTTTAAAGCAATACTATATATACGGCTATTTGCTTCAACTAACCCTAATTTAAATGCTTCAGCTTTATGTCCCAACTGCTCATCCGTTCCGTACTCGACCCAGCTGTAAGTAGGTTTATTGGTAATAAACCGGATTGTAATCTCTCCCGGTAATGGATTTTGTAAATAAGGTTTAGTCAGAAATTTATGTTCTGCAACTGTATGTTCATCCTGTTGATAAGCTTCCCCTTGCAAAGGAATATGCGCCAAACCCAGAGTACCCGCTATTCCGGCAAGCCCTCCTATAAATCCACGTCTTTTAAGTTTCAGGTTTTCCATTGTATTTTTTTATCCTAAGAAAATTCAAATATCACTCGCTGCATCACAAACATCATCTTTATTTGTTTACCCACTTCCATCTTTCACCTCTTCCAGACTGTATACACCACTATCAAATACTTTTTGCAACTGCGGATTTATTCCCTCATTCATCAGGTACTCTCCAGAAAACACTTCTCCATCACCCCAGAATTTAGATTTTGTTACATTCAATTCCTTCAACCTGTATTTCTTATGAGGGTCAAGACCATTCATCCTAAACTTCGGTGTCAAGGTTCTTCCCTGATAATCTATACAGAAGCCAAACACCACGGCCCTGCTTTTATCCTTGCTGGCATACATTAAAGAATAATATCCTGTTCCATCGTATGGCGAATTGATCCGGTAAAGATCTCCAAACATAACAAGATCTCTTATTTGTTTATAGGTTGCTATCGCTCCTTTGGCAAATTCTTTATCCTTTTCAGGCATAGCTTTAGGCTGCAATTCCATTCCCAAACGCCCTGTCATGGCCATATCAAAACGGAATTTTAACGGAACCGTCAGATTGGTCTGGTGATTGGGCACTGCAGAAACATGCGAACCTGTAACCAGTGCCGGATAAATCAGATTAGTACCGTATTGGATAAACACCCTGCTTAAGGCGTCTGTATTATCACTCGTCCATACTTCCTGATGGTATTTTAATGCGCCATACTCTACCCTTCCTCCTCCTGAGGCACAGGCCTGAATAATAACTTTCGGATATTTTTTCCTGATACGCTCATAAACCTTATACAATCCCTGCACATAATCTATCCAGAAATGAGATTGCTTATCCGCTGGTAAAAAAGCTGAACCGGCGGACTCTACATGCCGGTTGGCATCCCATTTTATATAGCTAATATTCGGTGACAGTTTCATGGTCTCGTCAAATACGCTGAACACAAAATCCTGAACTTTGGGATTAGACAAATCCAGCAGCCATTGCTGCCGCATAGTGGTAGCTTCACGCCCATTACTTTTCACTATCCAGTCTGGATGTTTTTTGGCTAAATCACTTTCCGGGTTTACCATCTCGGGTTCTATCCAGATACCAAACTTTAACCCTTTGTTTACGGCATAATCTGCAAGGTAGGCTATCCCCTTGGGCAGCTTCGTTTTATTTACCTGCCAGTCGCCTAAGCCGGCATTTGCATTATTCCTTGGGTAATTGTTACCAAACCAGCCGTCGTCCAGTACAAACATTTCCAGTCCCATATCCGCAGCATCATCCATCATATCGGTCAGGGTCTTTTCATTAAACTTAAAATAAGCACCTTCCCAGCTATTCAGCAAAGTAGGCCTTATAGTAACCGGATCGTACACCTGGTAATTTCTTGCCCAATCATGCAGGTTACGGCTGGCTCCGCCCGCACCACTGGCACTATAGGTTAACACCATCTCGGGCGTAAAAAAAGTGCTACCCGATTTCAGATGATATTCTGATGCATAAGGGTTTATACCTGCAGAGATGTTAAGCACATTAAACTCATCCAGTTCAAAATTAAGTTTATAGTTACCGCTCCATGCCAATGCCCCTGCTATTACTTCCCCATAATTTTCGTTCATAGGTGCATTCAACGATAATAAAAAAGAAGGGTTTTCTGTATGGGTAGCCCTTACGTTCTTCCTGCTTTCTATAGATTTGATACCATGTGTTAACCGGCTTTCTTCCAGTTGCATTTCTCTTGCCCATGCACCGTTAAAACTATTGAGGTAATAGCTATTTGCTTTCAGTGGCAGATACATGGAATAGTAGTTATGCAATACAATATCTTTTTTCTCCTCGTTTTTAATCTCCACACTTTGGGTAATGACATTTTCTTTGCGGAATGCTTTAAAAACAAGGTTTACAAACAAAGGAAGTTTTTTATCTTTCAATGTTATAATGGTTTGCTGCACATTACCATCTTTCAATACAGATTGATGGTGAGAAACATATACAAGCTCCGTATTTAAATCGCCATCCGAATGGGTTACCCTTAATGCAGGCTCCCTGAAATTACGACCTCCGGCTGTTGAATAAACCTGTGGATCTGTCCCCAGGTCAGCCCGGCGGTAAGATTGTTTCTTTAAAAAAGGTGAAACATCTGTTATTTTTTTTCCGAAATGCTGAAACAACAATTCACCCTCAGGACTTACAGTCATAATCAGAGATTGATTCCGGGTTTCGATATGGATACCTTTAGATTGACTAAAAAGAGGTAAACATGCAAACAACAGCGCAATGGATATAAGCGTTCTTTTCATATTATAGGTTAGGTTATTAAACGAATAAATTATAATGGGTTTTGACTAATACCAACTATTTCAAACAGCATTTCATATAAGATTACCCGATATTACCTACAGACACTTTCTTCAATTCCCATCCATTTACTTCCCCTGTCTTTATCTTAAGCACCTCTGACTCCAATACTGCCTTGCAATATTAATCACTTTTAAAAACAAAAAGAAACAAAAAATAAAAAGCAAAAGAAATAAACAAAAACAAATAATTTAACAAGAGTACCCATATCGATATTTATAGTGATATCAATACAAATAACACTTTCGATTAGCTATGCTTAAATACTCTGCTGTCCCTATAAAAACAAGACAGCAGTTTTATAAAAAACATATACAGGACAAGGTCTAAAAGAACTGTTATTTCAACGATGAGTGTAGTAATTTGTTCAAGTATAAATTGGAAAGAAATTTCTTACAGAAGGCTATAGAAAAGGAAATATCCTTTGCTATTTATAGAAAATCCGTATAATAATCCCAGGATATTCAGCGATTATCAAAAAAGTTACAACCTTATTTATGTTAATAATAGCTAAACATTTTTCATAAGCTATGTATGTAACCTACACACTATTTAACCTCTTCGGATTTAAAAAACGTAACGGGAGTTAAAACTGAATATTTGAATGCTGCATTTGATGAAATCAATAAAAACTATGGTAATATACATCATTTTCTAACGAATGAACTGGATGTGGATATAGATAAAATGAAAGAGCTATATCTGGAGAAATAGATATTGTAGTTACATCTTCTTTATATTTTAAAGCAGTTACTTATCTCCCAAAAAGGAAAATTTGAAAAATTCTAAAAAACTCTCTTAACAGAAATAGAATAACTTTGAAGTCTATATTAGTAATACGAACTTGAACCGACTTAATCTAAAATATAGCACACCCGAACAAGGCTTTTAAATATATTATATATACAGAAACCATATTGGTAGACGCTTAAAATTAGATATATGAAGTTTTTAAAAAAAGTACTCAATGGTTACTACATGATTTTTTTTATAGATAAAAAGAATTTTCTTAAACAAAAAAAGGGCGATTATATAAAATCGCCCTTTTCCCCTATTTTCTGAAAACTTATTACTATGCCTTATTTTTGATCTCTGTAACTTCGTTACGGATTTCTTGAGCTAAGCCTTTGATTTCTTGTAAAGCTTTTCTCAAACGAGTACCAGCTGCACCATTACCATTGCTGTAGAATTTTTCTGCATCAACTTCTGCAGAAGCGATTAGTTCTTTTACTTTTGCGAATTTTTCCATAATAAACAAATGTTTTTTTGTTGAAATTAAAATTTATTTTTGTTAAAACCTATAGGTAATAATGAATATACCCATAAATAGGTAGATTTTTGATCGTTTCACTAGTTCCCTAGACAAATAAACATTTATTTTTCATAAAATCACAAATTTTATGAAAAATTATTTAGTCTTTTTTTTCTTCGTCTATTTCATCGTCAAAAAGCATTCTAACGGAGGGAGTATATAAATCATCATGCTGTCCATTCTTTTGTGCCCAAAGAAAAGCTATCAGAAACATTAATGCGACTAATACGCTGCAACCTATTAAAAAGAATATCGCTGTCATAACAATCTGTGTTTCTTAGCTGCATACCTTACAGCTAAAGTTGTAAATGAAATAATGGTTATTGTACTCAACGGCATCAAGATGGCAGCAAACAAGGGAGATAATTTTCCTGCTACTGCAAAGCTTAATCCGAAGATATTATATACTAAAGATATACAAAAAGATTTATGTATTACTTTTACGGATGCTTTTGAAAATTTCATAAACACAGGAAGCTTACCTAACATCTTTCCATCCAGCACAGCATCACTCCCCGGCGTAAAGTTATTGATGTTATCTGTTACTGCAATTCCTGCATCGCTCTGTTTCAACGCCCCTGAATCATTCAATCCATCGCCAACCATCATCACCCTGGCACCCTGATCTTGTTTTTCTTTTATAAAGTTCAATTTATCCTGCGGTGACTGCTGAAATTTGAGATGGCCTTTGGTCTTAAAGAATTTATTTAAAATAACAGCATCCTGTTTGGTATCTCCGGAAAGCAGATAGGTATCATAACTTTCGCTCATCTGATGTAACAGGCTATCCAAACCTTCTCTAAACCGCTGTTTAATCTGAAAGCAGCCTATATAACTTTTCCCAATTTGTATATGAACTTCGGGTACATTTATGATGGCATGTGCTATTCCGGTAACAAAAGAATTGCTTCCTATTTTCACCTGCTCTCCTCCAATAATAGCTTTTATTCCTTTTCCGGGTATTTCTTCGTAGCTTTCTATTTCCTGTTCTTTTCTTTTACCTAAAAAAGATGCGATACGTACGCTATGAGGATGTGATGAGTTCTTACAAACATTATAGATCAGTTCCTGCTGCTTCTCGTCCATAATCCCTTTAAATACCACCCCCTGTACATCTGCAACACTCACCGTCCCTGTTTTATCGAAGACAACGGTATCTATAGCTGCCAGTTGTTCTACGACTTCTGTATTTTTAAGATAAAATTTATTCCTGTCCAAAATGCTTAATGCTGTAGACATTGTAAATGGTGTACTTAAGGCTAATGCGCAAGGACAAGCTATAATTAGTACTGCGGTAAATGCCGATACGGCTGTTTTCCAATCTGTGGGTAACCAAAATAGTAAAGCCCCAAAAGCTATAATTAACAGAACAATACTAAAATAATGACTGACAACGCTGATAAATGTTTTTATCTTTTTCTCGTTCTCTTTGTTAAATACTTCATTGTTCCATAAACTTGTCAGATAACTTTGAGAAACGGGTTTTACTACTTCCAATTCTAAGGATCTCCCTGTTTGTCTGCCTCCTGCATAAATTATCTCACCTAATACTTTACTTATAGGACGTGATTCGCCTGTTACAAAGCTAAAATCTATTAAAGCATCGCCTCTAAGTAATATAGCATCCGCAGGTATAATCTCCTGATTTTTAACTCTTATCCTATCTCCTTTCTTAAGATCTTCTAAAGGTGTCGATTTTTCGTTTCCATCTTCGTTGATAACTTGTACTGCCACTGGAAAGAACGACCTGTAATCTCTTTCGAAAGAGAGGTGATAATAGGTTTTGTTTTGCATATATTTTCCTACGTTGAGGAAAAACACCAGACCTGCCAAACTATCTGCATAGCCCTCACCTATACCAAATCCCCATTCGGCCAATGTCCTCACAAACATGACCAGGATTCCTAATGCCAAAGGAAAATTAATATCTATAACTCCATTTTTAAGGTTATGATAAGCATTAATAAAATAGTCTCTACCTGAGTAGAAAAAGACGGGAAAACAAAGTAATACATTAACCAATCCAAAAAACTGACCATATTTAGCTTCGGCCGCACTTAGGCCAAAATAAGATGGAAAGCTCAGCATCATGATATTTCCGAAACAAAAGCCCGCTACTGCAATTTTTGTAGGGGTATTGTCCTTAATTCTTTTGTTTTCTTTAACTACATCATTTAAGCTTATTAAAGGTTCGTAACCTATACTGGACAGCAATTCTACCAATTGCCTTAAGGTAATTTTATGATGGTTAAATTGGATATGTACCTGTTTTTTCAGAAAATCTACTCTATTTTCAATTATCCCTTCATTTAAGGTATTTAATCTTTCCAACAACCAAATACATGAGCTACAATGTATAGATGGAATATAGAAGGTTAAAATAGTCTTTTCGGTGTCTTTATAATCAACTAGCTTGTTGATAAATTCGTCTTCATCTAAATAAAGATATTTATCTTCTACCAAGGCCCTGGTTTCGCCGGGATGCCGATTTAGTTTATAGTAATTATTCAGGTTACTTTTAGTAAGTATCTGATATACACTTAAACAACCGCTACAACAAAAGTTTTTATTTTCCTGATGAAATTCGTCGGTATAACAATCGTTCCCGCAATGGTAACAGGTTGTTTTAGTTATCGTAGCCATAGCACAAATATGTTTAACGCTGCCGATAATGCAAATGACAGTCAATGGTACTAAAAAGTGAGCAAGATCATAATGATAGGATTTATGTAAAGAAAAAAGTCCGCAGCCTCTCGGCATACGGACCTCCTATATACTAAAACACTTTATAAAAGCTTATTTGCTACTTCTCGGATTTTCGAGATAGTAGAAGTGACCATCTTCGGCCCCAACCAACAGATCCGGAATTCCATCTTTATTCCAATCTACAATGGTTGGACTCGTATCATGCCCTGCCAGAACTAATTTAGCCACTGGCTTTTGATTTTGAATCTGGATTATACCTTTTTTCTCACCCAGGTTTTTCATCACCGTGACATTTAAACTATTTACCAGAACATCTGGTTTGCCATCTCCATCCCAATCTGCTATGGTGAATTTCCGTCTTCCACTTTGCCCGAATTTACCTGAATTTAATTGTAAAAATCCGGGCACACTATCTGTTACTGCATGATTTTGTCTGTAACCAGAAAAATCTGTTCCGTAAAATATTCTTTTCGGTTGCTTAAGCAGCAAATCGTTTCCTTTTTTTACTCTCTCATACAAAGACAAATATCCACCTGTATCCAGCATAATCAAGTCTGTTAAACCATCCTTATTCCAATCCATGGCAAAAGGAGTTGTTCTCCATTGCGTTACCAATTCATTTGGTTTTGGGTTCCACCAGTTCCACGATGGTTTAGGTATCTCTTTTGTCTGCCAGTCTACTTTTACTGATTGTGGCTTGGCTAACTTGGGAGCTTGTTTTGTACCTATATTTTTATACCAGATTACTTTTCCAAAAATACTGTTAACAATAATGTCTTTTAAACCGTCTCCGTCCCAATCTGCTACAGAAAGTGTGGTATATCCCCATTTTGCTTCTGCAGGCCCTTGGATTGATCCATTGCTTTCTGCCATTATTCTGATAGGCTTGCCTTCGCTTTCCAATAATTTTGGCGCTGCCCATTTCGGCATCCCATTACGATCTCCCAAATTTTCTATAAGTGCAATATATCCGGCAGAGTTTCCAACAATAATATCTTCATCGCCATCGTTATCCCAGTCTACACTATAAGGAGTTGCCAAAGCTCCAAACTTAACATTATCTGCTTTTTGCTGTAAATAAACGGGATCTTTAAATTGTGGTATTCCGTTTTTAACTTTACCCGTATTTTCTATAAAAGCTACTCTACCATCTTCATCTCCTACAATTAAATCTACATGGCCATCCTTATTCCAGTCTACGGCTACCGGAATAATCATTTCCAGATCCATTTTAATGATGCCTTTTTCGTTAGCTAAAAGCCTTCCTTCGGCATAAACCGGTTTTTCACGGGTACCTATGTTTTCGAAATAAGTCATCTTATCCAAAAACTCTCCACAAATCAGATCTAAGTCTCCGTCACCATCAAAATCAGCAAAATTAGGTGTAGGTGCTCCAAATACGTCTATATCTTTGCCTGCCGCCTTAATTTTACCTCTATTTACATATTTACCATTTACATTCTCTATCAGATAAACATAACCATGTAATGGACCATTTGTCCAGTTTCCTTTAGCGTCATAAGCATTATCCCATCCGTAATCCCCCCAATCGTCTATACCTACAACAATATCCACATCGCCATCATTATCATAGTCTACCAACTTCCATTGGTTAAACCTGATTCTGCCTTTCATATCCTTTTTGATAGAATCTACAGGGAATAACGGGGTTTTTACTTTGTCGTAGCTGTTCTTGAAGTCGGTTAGCTCAAATCCCGGAATCGTAAATCTTGGTTGCCCGCCTATATAAGAAACCTGTATATCTTTGATTGATTTATACAGTCTTTTTTGCTTTTCGAATACGGGTACTTTTGCTCCACTTTTATTTTCGTACAGATAAAGTCCATTAAAAGGTTTTCCCTGACTGGAAACCAACAAATCCATATCGCCATCATCGTCATAATCCATTGGCAGCGGCCAGGCCCATAACCCAACACCTAAATCAACATTTAATCCGGGATTGTTGTATTTCAAGATCTTAAAATCTTTATCCTTAGACGCCTGCGCAAACGTAATACTGGATAAACTTAACGCCCCCCACAGGCATAAAGCGGTTTTCTTCATTGCTATTTATATTTAGATTTCAGAGCCGGTTTAAAATAAAAATTAAACAGATTCTTATTGTTTTAATTTAAGTTTTTAAGAACGTGGATTATCACCATTCTCTGCTTTATTCTATAAAACGAATATAGACTTTCTTATGAAAGTCTATATTACTATTTTTTTCGTCCTTATGTACTATATTATCATTTCGTATCAAAGTATAACGTAGCTTACCAGCTTAAATCTTTTCGGTCATAGAACATAAAAATGCCAGTTTCTATCCCTACAACTAAATTCAACCTTCCGCCTTCTCCAATTCTTGCTGTTGATGGTGCGCAGGAGTGTCCACCTAAACTGATATTTTTTCCTTTAAATTTTAAAACTCGTGGGTATTGATAAACTGGTTTTTCGTCTGTACCTATGTTTTTCATAAACAGCACTGTAGAACCTCTTTTAGGCTTCATATTCAGCGGTAATCCTGACACTGTATCCGGAATAGATTGTTTGCCATAAGTTCCTATCAAAAGATCTTTTTTACCATCTTCATCCCAATCTACAATTTCAATTTTACTTCTCCCTACTGTCCCTCCTCCATATCTGTTTCCTCTGATAGCCAGGGTATCTCCTATTTTCAACTTACCACCATCTGTAAGGTTATACTTATCCAGTTGCCAATAAAGATGAAACTCATCATCCTTATCTGTGGTTATATAAGCCATTTTATCACCAATTTTACTTACACCGGGCTTAACTCTCCAGGTTCCAAACATATCCATGCCATTCAGGTATAAAGTATGTTCACGTTCCAATACGGGATTGGTTTTGGTACCTTTGTTTAAGTAAACCATAAATTTCCCTCTGCTGTCGCCTGTTAATATATCCGGCAAACCATCTCCATCCCAATCTATAACTGTTGGGCAGGTATATCCCCAACGGGCTTCTCCAGGTCCCTGAATGTCTTCTTTATAACCTGGTTGTACCTGAATAATCTCATCCGCAGCTTTTAAAGGAACAGGATCTATATATTGGGGTTGTTGATTTGTTCCTATATTCTTGAAAAAATAAATATATCCAGGAGAAGTACCTGAAATGATGTCTAATTTACCGTCCCCATCCCAATCTACCACACAGGGAACCACTAATGATCCACCGTATAAATTAGGTTCTTCCTGTAATAGATGCTGTGGTTTTTCGAGTATAAGGTTTCCTTTTTTATCAAATTTTCTGGTGTTACGATAATAATAAATTCCTCCTTCACCAATAGTTACTACGCCTTGATTTTCGACAGAATCATTAAAATAAGCTACATAAGCGTGTACATTTGGATTTCTAAGGATAATTCCATCTGTCCCTGTTGCAAATTTCTTTGGTCCAAGTTCCAGATTGGATTCATTTAAAGTATAAGCGGCTATATTACCTAATCTGGTACCTGCTAATAATGTAGACTTTGCGCCTTCTCTGTAGACAGTAAAGCCGTCAAAAGCGTAATAAACCTGGTCTGTAGGAGTCAACTGTTTGGCACTGGCTTGTGTTACCTCCAAATCGTCTATCGTTGCACCATAAATTCCTAATCTGGCAATATCGTAAGGCCAGAAACCTTCTGGTGTATAAGTAATTTTTTGAGGAAATGGTCGACCACTGCCAAATACACCTTCTTCTCTGATAGAAAAGAACAAAGTATATTTTCCATTTTTCTGTTGACTTACACCAAACTCAGAAAAGCCTCGTGGTAAACCTTCTATTTTAATTGTTTTCAGTGCAGAAAAAGTTAGTGTCTGCAGATTAAAATACGCCCACTTCAATGTTTTCCCAAAACCCCATACAAATATGATTTCATTGTTGTTACCATTAATGACCACACCTCTGTTATTTCCTTTATCTTCAAAAGGTAATGTCAACTGTATCGGCTTTTTATAAACAGGAATTCCTTCTGGTGACAGCTTCCTAAATGGGTACCAATAAGTACCTCTACCATGCCCATCAGTACCTTGTAAAAACAGATTGTTTTTTCCTTTACCTGGTATATCTATAATGCCCATGATATAACCATTATAAAAAGCCGGAGATAAACGTCCTATTCCATTTGGGTTTCCATTTAAAATGGGTTCTCCGCTTTTTAGTGCTGTTTCATGCTGCGCATGTAAGCTTAGGCTAAACAATGTAGCTATCAAAAACAATAAATGTCTATTCAGATTCATATTATCCAGATTAGTTCAGTATTTAAAAATAGTAAAACAGATAAAACAAAATCTGACTACTATTCACTTCCTTATGTATTATATTACCTAAAGCGAACAGTTTGATTGTTTTTAAAGTTTGTATAAGATAGAGTAAGTACGGAGATGACTATAGAATAGCACCGGGTATAAGCCAGATACAGTGGAGAATACGTGGAGTAAAGGTGGACTATACGTGGATAATAGGTGGAGTTATAAAATCAGGTGTCTTATCCTATTATAGCTATACTGGTTAAAGGATTAATTTCGAAATGGCTATACATTCAAGTTTACTCATTCTAAATGAATTATACAACTTTGATATTGGAATGGTTATATTATAAAATAGACTTAAAATATTTCTGAATGAGTTGAGAGGCTTATTGGGCTAAAATCAGTACCTGTTATCCCAAACTGATATTATTTATGAAGTGTAAAAAAGAAAAAACCTCTAGTACTATAGTTAAATTATCTAAGCCACAGTACTAAAGGTTATAGAAAATTAGGGTTGGTTACTCAACACCCCATTTATCTGTTCTGAATGAAGATGCCGGTAAATTATGGTTATTATACAGGTTCCCCTCTACCCATGCTTTAAAGGCATATCTGGCTGCTACTGGCTTATTTACTTGTGGCGAAGTTAATATAATTGTACTGCCGCTTACTACTGGCGTTGCGGGATGAAATTTTTTGTCTGAACCCGCTATTTCAAAGTTTGGCAAAGCTTTATTAGTTAATACCAAACCTCCTTCTGCATGATCAAAAGAAAGAATCATTTCATTGCCTTTGATTTTACTATTTTTATAGACCGGTCCCATATAGTAAATATCTTTTTTATTGTATGTTTTTGCCAAAGCGAGGTAAGAAAGCCTTTCGGAAACAGTAATCTTATCTGGTGGATGAATGGTATTCTCTGCACCAATATCTGTTAAAACTGCCATTCCGGAATTCTTGATTTTCTTTTCTGCAAATAACTGCGATTCTCTCAATACCGGAACTAATGGTTGTAACTTTAAAAGTGCTGGCGAAAGTTTTTTTGCTTTTGAAATATAGGGAGCTATTTGTACATAGTAAAACGGAAAATCTCCTATTGCCCAGTCTTTACGCCATTGCTTTACCATAGCAGGGAACATTTTGAGATATAATTCAGGTTCGTTACGGTTTTGTTCTCCCTGGTACCATATTGCTCCTTTTACTCCATAACCAACTATCGGGTGTATCATTCCGTTAAATAATCCGGCATGGGTATTTTTATTTTCATTTTTCTCGTTAAGTTCTTGAGGAACTTTAGCCTCCGGAAATGCGGACAATGCTTTATCGCTCATCCAGGCCTGCACTAATGTTCCTCCCCAATCTGCTTCTACAATTGCAACAGGAACATTTAATTTCTCGTGAAGAATTTTTGCATAGAAATAAGCTACAGCACTAAAATTTGAAGTTGTCGAAGGTGATGCCCTCACCCAACTCCCTTTACAGTTGTCTAACGGTTTTTTCCAACTGATATTTTCTACATTAAAAAATCTGATCTGAGCATTTTCGGAATTTTTAACTGCTTCTTGCGATCCGCTTACCGGTTGATTTTTAAACCCTTTCAAAGGCATCTCCATATTGGATTGCCCAGATGCCAACCAAACTTCCCCTATCAAAATGTCTGATAATTTCAGCTCATCACCATCATTTATTGTCATCGTAAAAGGGCCGCCTGCAACAGGAGTGCTTATCTTCACTTTCCAATTTCCTGCTTTATCCGGAGAAACTTTATAAGTTTTATTATCCCACGAAGTAGTAATACTAACTGGATTTTTTGCCTTTCCCCAGATATTAACTTGTGTTTTTTGTTGTAAAACCATCCCATCCGAAAAAATGGATGGAATAGTAACTTTTGCTGATAGTTTTCCTTCCATTAAAAGAAGGATAAATAAAAATGCAATAAATCTTGCTTTCGTCATGTTAAAATTGATTTTTAAAAAAATTAAGTTTATAAGCGAATCTAAGCCATCCATCCCGAAATTCTATTACTTTTTTTCGCTTATTTATGGAAGATATTATCTCCTTAACCATTCTATGTTTTATAAAGATTATACGGTATTTAGGAAAGATCATATCTACTACCTAACAAACTTTACCACTTCACCTTTCAACTCCGCCATATATATTCCACTCACTAAGTGTAGAGGGAAACTCACTAAGTTTTGACCTTCTTTAATACTTACCTGAGTATTTAAAAGTTTTTTCCCTTGTATATCTCTAACTATAAATTGATCTGTAAAAGATATCTCACTATTTATTAACAAATTCAATTGATTATTTTCTGTTGTATAATAAATCTTAAAAAGAGGATTGTCTAACGAGAAAAAAACACTCAATACATCTGAGTAAGTATATTGTCCATCCAAATCAATTTGCTGTACCCGATAGTAATTGTTTCCTTTTTGGGGTTGTTGATCTCTATATTCATAACGCATAGATTGATTTTCAACAGCTGAGCCTATATTCTCAAACTGTTTTCCATCAATACTTTTTAAAACGTTATAATGCGAATGATTTTCTTCTGAAAACACATTCCATTTTAACCGGATAGAATGCCCTTCTTTAACTGCTTCTACTTTCCCCCATTTAACAGGCAAAGGATTTTCATCTTCTTCCACTTTACCACCTATGATTAAAGCATTTGCCCCTGACAAACTTTTACCTATGCCAAAAGAGTTAGTGGATGTAGCTATACCTCCCCAGGCGTACAGTCGGAAAGTAATAGTTTTATTTGCAGTTACATTTTGTAAATGGGGAATATTTGAAAGATTAATCTGCGGGACAGCCTGTCCATTATTAACTGTTGTATTAATTATATTATCAGCAGGGTCCGTATCGTAGAAATTTACACCATCTATACTATAACGCCAGCAATAATGGTGTGGTGCATTTTCCTGTACCCTTATTCTGGCATCTAAAGAAGTTAAAGACACTTTGTTTCCTGTTTTCGGTTTTATAGCAAACTGAAAATAGTTTCCATTATCTATTGCCTGTTGTTTAGTTGTTGTAACTGGAAAATTACCTACAAATGAATTGATAGAACTTTCTGATGCTGTAACACCATTCCCCCGGGTTAAAATGGACGTTTCTATGTTCGCATTGAATGTGGTTGCAGGATCATTATTTTGTCTCCCATTCTTCCCATCAAATTGCCATGCTGTAACAATATTTTCATGTGTAGTCCCGTATAAAGCCAAACAATAATCATCAGTATAACGGGCAAAACCAAACCCTCCTGAAGTTGTTGATGCTCCCCATGCATATAACCTGAATCTGATATTATGAACTGATGCCACATTTTGTAATCCAACTATTGCAGACAAATCCATCTCTTTCATATACCCCGTACCTGCCGTCCCTATAAATGGAACATCAGTGTTTCCTAATTCTATAAATTCTCCATCGTTTACACTATAGCTCCATCTATACACTACAGGTCCCGCAGAATTACGTCTTACTTTATAGCGAAGCTTATTTAATGAAACATATTGTCCACTTTGAGGCTGCACTGAAAATTCATAAAAATCGTTACCGATTAATGCTTCCGCTTTATTATGAACAGGAGCTGTAGAATAATAACCATAATTTAAATTCGCTGGAGTAAAGCCATTTCCACGTGTCAGACTTGATGTCATTAGCAATGTACTATTAGTTTCTGCTGCTTTATTATTAAGTGCTGTACCTGTCTGTGTATCAAACTTCCAGCCTACCAAAGGTGCTTCCTGTACTGGAGTTTCGTAAACTTGCCCGCCAATAACCAGACTCGGACTGGTATCTCCTGTTCCAAATCTACCTATCGAAAATCTCCCGGAAGAACTGGTTGAACCCCAGATATATAATCTAAAAGTTATCTTTTGTGTAGACGGTACATTTTGAAGATCGGGATAATTTACCATCCTGATGGTAGGCTGCACTGCTTGTTCTGCACTTTCTACCATACCAAAATATTCTCCGGAACCTATTTCCGTAAAGTTTGTCCCGTCTTTACTATAAGCCCAGCGATAACTTTTTGGTCCATTGGATATTCTGGAAAACACAGCATCAATAGAGGTTAAGTTAACACTATACCCCGGTTTTGCCTGAACTTCAAACTGGATATATTCATCACGAACAATAGCATTTGCTTTTAAATTGTGCTGACTTTTACTGGTTACACTAAATGAACGATCAAAACTAGCGGCATTAAGTCCATTACCTCTGGACAATGCAGAAACATTTAACCCAGTGTTTGTATAGGATGCATTAACAGCAGGTTCTGAACCCCCAGTTGCTGGTGCTCCAAACTGCCACGAAATTACCGCCGGATCTGACTGTGTCAATGATCCCAAATCTACAGGAGAATCTGCCATAGTGAGATTCCTAAAATTAGGGAGGCGGTGGAATGTAATCATATTAGCATCATGCCAATCTGAACCATACCAGGATGTCCGTGAAACTGCAACAATATCGTTTCCTTCAAACTGCCAGTCTACATATTGAAACCCAAAATTCTCTCTACGGGTAATCAAATCTCCTTCGTTCCATCTGATTACTTTATAATGTTCCTGCCAGTTTTTCAAATCTGTTGAGCTCATTAACATCAACACATTCCGCTGGTTGTATGGATTATTGGTTGAATTATTGCTCCATCCAGAAAACACTATAGTTATTTTATTAACAATAGACCAATATTTTCCCGAAGCAGCATCGTAACGTATGCTAAACTTAGTCATAGCTCCAGGGAAATGAATAAATCCAGTGGTTGGATCAAAACTCGTTGTTTGTCCGTCTGCAGATACATTTAGTTTCGCAGCTACTTCATACCGGGGTATTCCTGTCGCATATCCGTTCATGTCCAGGGTTCCATTAACTGGTTGAACGGTAGACATACGTATAATATTCACTATTCTCCCATCAGGATCAACCACGGCATTTCCTTCGCACCACTCTGGCTTATCTGCATTAAACCAACTTGGATTTAACTCTACGGAAGTGGATTTTGTCCAACTGGAAGCCTTCAAAAGATCTGCTCCTATGGGTGCCGAAAATACAAAAGCATGAAAATTACGTTCGTTATTGGCATCCGGACTTTCTTCAAAAGCTTTCCATATACGCCCGTTATGCACCACAACGGGGGTAGGTGCTGTATGAAACCGTCCTGATAAAAGAACTCCATTACTTGCATCTGTTGATGTTGTCCAGCTATTTCCTCCGTCTGTTGATTTATGTATAACTATATTATTAAACGATTTGGCTACTCCCAATAAATACACTGCATTATCATGATAAAATAATGAAGACCAATGGCTGTCTTTTACTAAATTAAGTAATTGCCAGGTTGCACCATTATCTACTGATTTATAAACCGCACTAATTGTTGATGTTATATCATGTGAAACCAAATAGCTTCCGTCTGGCATAACCACAATTCCGGGAGATGCATAGCTATTATTTAGAGGGTCTGGACTTTCTGCTACTACCGTTCCCGGAAAAGGAGTCTGTGCTATTAAACTAACTGGTTTAATAGCACAGATACAAAACAGAATAAAACAAATTATAGCTAACGATGTGAAATTATTCCTTTTCATTTTGTTAAAGTTTGATAAACAGAAGTCATTAATTCCTGAAAGTTGTAAGGCTAAACAACATATAACTACAGCTTTCTTCCTCCTAACTGTATGTTATTTTCTAGCTTCAGATACGCTGGTTTATTTACCATATTAATAATATGACAGCGTAAAACAACTCCTCTGCTCCCTTCTATCCTGTTTAATTCTTTATATATCTGTAAAAAAAGTGTAGGTTCAGGTATGCTGTTACCTGGTCTGTTCTCTACTGGGATGTAGTAGTTTGTAATAGGTAAAAACTTTTCACCATATATGCAATATTCCCATTTTAATTTCACATCTGCTCCGTCAGAAACTGGTGTATAATCTAAAGTTTCTAAAGAGAAGGCTTTTATATTATTGGCTGAAAGCGTTATATCAAAATATCTTTCCAATTTTAATGTCTGTGTAAAGTTTCGGGCTATTTTTCCCGGGTTTACAATATCAAACACACCCGGAGAGGACTGTTTTAGTCCATTACCTGTACTCACTTTAAAACTAAAATCTCCCTCTGTGAAATCAGAATTTGCCAACTTCCCAACAGGTATATTCACTAAGTTTGGATGTTTCGTATATACCTTTAAATCTTCTGGTTCTTCGTTTTTGTTGCTATTTCTAAAATCCTTTATACGGTGAAAAGTAATCATATTAGCATCATGATACCTATAGCCGTACCATGAGGTTCTGCTTGCAAAAGCAATATCCTTATCATCAAAAACCCAATCGATATACTGAAAACCGAAAGTATCCCATGTACGCAGATGAGCTCCCTCGTTATAACGTAGTATTTTTTTCCTTATGTCCCAATGCTGCAAATCTTTAGAACTCATCAATACCAATACATTTCTTTGGTGCCAGTTTCCATTATAGGTTTCTTCTGTATTTTTGAATGAAGAAATTTTATTGGTAATAGTCCAATACAGTTTTGAAACAGGATCGTACCGTATGGTGAATTTAGTTTCGGCTCCAGGAAAATGGACAAAGTTACGAGGCTCGTTCTTAAATTCCATTTTCATATTCTTTTCATCGATATCTATAATAGTAGCTAGCTCGTTTCTTGGTTTTCCTTTTGCTACTCCTTCTATTTCATAGTCAACTCCTTTTCCCGTCCAAGTTTCAAATCGTATAACATCGACCAATTTACCTTCTGGTGTAACAACAATATTTCCTTCCAACCAGTTTGGACGTTTTGCATTGAGCCATTTTTCATCAAAACGAATACTGTTTGTTCTTTTCCAATTAGAGGCTTTTAGTAAATCTGCATTCTCATCTGCACAGATTGCCAATGCATGAAAATCTCTCCGGTTTTCGGGATCAAAAGCTTCTTCGTAGGCTCTCCATATTTTACCCTTATGAATTACAACAGGAACTGGTCCTGTATGATAAAGTCCTTTCGCCAAAATACCAGTATATTCATCAACCGGATTAGACCAGGTTTTGCCTTTATCTTCTGATCTGTAAATAACAATATTTCCCCATCCCTTTGTTGTCCCCATTAAGTATACATTACCTTTATGTTCAAATATATTCGCCCAAATCAATGGCGAAACTCTTGAAAGCAGGTTCCAGGTTTTACCTTTATCTTTAGATATATGCACACTAGTTCCTCTGTTATAATCGTGAGAGACCAGATAGTCTCCGTTAGACAATATTACAATTGAAGGGGAAGCTACTTTTTTTCTGATTGGATCGTCCTTTGACTCGAAAACTACGGTTCCCGGAAATGGATTTACTAACTGACCAAGAGAGAATTGGCTATAAACCAGTAGTAATACTATCAATAAAGTACGTAAATAATTATTCATGATAATGTTTTAGAAATGTGGTGATATATCTGTTTTTTATAGTACATGACAAAAAACTATTCGTCATCGAGTGAAGCGAAGCAATCTCTATGGACAAAAAACGTAGATTGCTTCGTTCCCGAATCGAGTTCGGGACAGGCTATTCTTTCTCGGAATGACACATTTTTTGTTTGTTTATAGCATTTTTGTCATGTACCAAACTATTTTTTATAATATTCTCAACAGAAATCATTAAAAATGGACATACTGAACGACATGTCCTGCTACGAGAATTTTAAATCAAGGAACTTCTTTTCCGATTTTAATCAGAAGAAGTTCCTTTTATCTTGTTTTTATAACATTAATCTTTGTAGATACTTGTTATTATCAACCCTTAATTTATGGTATTATGCTTACGTTTAGTTTTCTGATAATTTCTGGTTGTTGATTTGACTGGGTATTTGATGCAATAAATACCACTTCATAATTACCTGCTTTTTTATACACGTATTTATAAACCATTTCATTTTTGCCTTTTTGGGCAATAATTACCGTGGGTTTATCTTTTCCGGCATTAAATTGAGGTAGCGCTAATGGATCACTTATAGCATAACCTTCTTTAAATGGGCCTGTCATATTATTGAAAACCCCATTCCACATTACCTGCGTAGACGTAGTAGTAGGAAGACTCCCTGATTGTTCTGCAGCTGCAGGATTCAATACCCATTGAAAACCAAAACCATTTTGATTATACAATTGACTTGAAAGTGATGGATTATCTTCTACAACTCCTTGCAAACTAGAGTTAACTACTCTAAACTGTACTCTATTCGAAGAAGCTTGTGTAGTACAATACCAAGCCAAATAAACTGGTTTTCCTTCTTTAAAGATGTCCGATATATCTGAAACACCTGAATTTGTGTAATTAGCTATATCTCCTGGAATGGTTGGTAAAGAAAATCTATTCGTAATATTTTTCCATGTTGCCGCTTTCACACTAGTATAAGCATTAATACTATTTTTATCTCCATTAAAATCTGTGGAATACATTAAATGGGCACAATCCCAATTAATTTCAGTATTATTATTAGGTGATTTACCAGACTGAAAACTAAGATTAGCAACAACATCATAGAACCGTTCTGTATCCTTATAAGCATAATCATTACCTACAGCACCGGAATAGAAATTGATTAAATCTGGATTACCTTGCAATATAAATCTAACAGTATCCCCTACTTTTATTGTATTGCTTCCTTCCACACTTGCTTCAAATTCCATTGTCTTTGGAGCAGTAGGATCCTCCACATCTATTTTCGGACGCTCGATAGCTTCTTCCGGATCTTTATTACATGACGCCATCAGTGCCAGCACACTTAGCATCAAAGTATATTTTTTTATGTTCCTTTTCATAACCATTTTTTATTATTCAATAGTTAGCTTTATTCTTTTAACGGTTTCTTTTCTTCCATTAAAATTCACATTATAACCTACAAAAACGACTTCATACTCTCCTGCTTTATCAAAAGTGTAGAAATATTCTGTCACGTTTTCGTTCTGAATACTTTTTATAACCTCATGCTTATCAAGACCTAAATTCATCTGTTCAGAAATAGCTACAGGCCCACTAATTGCGTAACCTTCTTTAAATGGTCCAGTTGTATTATTGAAAGTACCGGTCCATAGAATTCGAGAGGTATTAACATTGGGCTGGGTAGCATCCAGACTAGCGGCTTCATTTAAAACCCACCTAAAGTCTAGCTTTACTTGAGAATATAACACACTGGAAGGATTGTTAGCGTCCAATGATTCACCATTTATATTGAAATCCGATACCTGAAATTGTGTTCTGCTTGAAGCTTCATTCGTTTTACAGCGCCAGGCAAAATAAACGTTTTTCCCTCCTTCAAATAAATCTGCAATATCCGCAGTACCAGAATCAGAAAAAGAAGCTGATGTGCCTACAATGGGAGGAATATTAAACCTATTGGATATACTAATCCAATTTGCAGCCTTCACATTTTCATAAGTATAGTCTCCATTAAAATCGGTAGTATAAAGCAAATCGGCACAATCTTCATTATTTCCTGCATATTTTGCAGATCTAAAATTTAAACTAGGTATTATTTCATAAACACGATCTTTATCGTGATAAGTATAATCATACCCAACTATTCCTGAATAGAAATTTATCATATCAGGACTCCCTTCTATCTCAAACCTAATCCTTTCTCCTACTGCATAAACATTTTTCTCTGTTGAGACATTAAAAACAGGAGCTGAGACCTCATAAGGATCTTTACATGCTGCTACTCCAAGCAACATTCCTATAAATGTTAAATACTTTTTCATCTTTACCATCCTTGATTTTGAACTAATTTTTTATTAACTCCCATTTCATACGAAGGAATTGGCCACCACTCATCTTTACGATCCACGCTTCTGAAATATCTTCTTGCTCTTACATAATAAGAAGACGTATAGGTTTGTGGAGTTTCTGCTTCGCGGGTAACCATATTATCGTAAAATATTTTCCAACGAACCACATCATTTTTACGCATCATTTCAAAACATAACTCTCTGGGGCGCTCGTTTCTTACTTCACGCTGAAAGCCGATATAGCTGATATCTTTAAAATCAGTTGCCGTATTAGCCGTTTTTGGATTTAACCCCAGTCCTCTTCTTTTCACCATATTCAAGTACTCCAATGCATTATTGTCTGCCCCCTTATAATATTCGTTATATGCTTCTGCGTACATCAATAACACATCAGAATACCTCAATAATGGAAAATTCTGTGGCGTTTGAGATTGTAATTTAGGTAATACAACTTCATATTCTCTTCTGAACTTTCCACAATGTCTCTGATATTTGGAATCTGCAGCTCCCCAATTTGTAAGTTTAGCTACTCCTTTATTATCCGGATCTTCTACATAATAGAATGGTGCTACATTCCAGTCTCTTCTCAAGTCATTTGCATCATATAATCCATGTAAATAATCTGTACACCTTAAAGCTCCAATAGACAATCCTATAACATTATCAATAACCGGGTTCTTGATCCCATTATTTCTGCCAACCATACCAGCTGTTGGATACACTCCTGTTCCATCGCTATGGAATTCTACTTCAAAAATACTTTCTTTGATATCATACTTATCTTGCGCATAATTAATAAAAACCTGTTGATATGAAGGATTTAATTCATGATACCCCTCATTAATAACCCTGCCGGCATATATCATAGCATCTTTGTAACGTTCCTGCTCATTATAAGGATATCCTGCTAAATAAAGATTTACTCTGGCCAACATCCCCCATACTGCTGATTTTGAAACACGACCTCCAACCCCTACTTCCTTGGCTGTTTTCACCCATGCAGCTGCTTTTTCCATATCTTCCAGTATCTGTGTATAAACTTCTCTTCCAGATGCACGCTCCTGTTGCAATTCTGATACAGTTGCATTCTTTACTGGTTTTAACACCAATGGTACTCCCTGAAAGCGGGTTACCAGCATCAGGAAATAATAGCCTCTTAAAAATAATGCCTGCCCTCTGATATCATTACGCCTGCTATCACTGATAGCAATATTCACATTATCTACATTTGCCAATAAATTGTTTGCTCTATCAATTCCCGCATAACAAGACCGCCAGTAGTTTTGTACTTTAGCATCAGTAGATTCTACATTATAATCTCCTACTGTATTTTCATCTGAACTGTAATCTTCATAAGCTTCATCAGCTTCCAATCCCATCCTCCCCAACATATTGTTACCGTATAAATTACCATCAGCCAGTGCTGCATAAACACCATTTAAAGCATAATTTAGCTCTGCTTCTGTAGCATAATAAGTTTCTTTCTCCATCACATATTTAGACGGATTGACATCAAGAATATCATTACAAGAGGTCACTAAAAAAAGTACTCCTACTACACTTATTTTTTTTAGTATATTTTTCATCTCTTTATCTGTTTAAAAAACTACTTTAGCACCAAATGAAACTGTAAAATTTTGCGCATAGGCCGAATAATCGAAACCTGGTGTCAAAATAGAGTTACGGGTAGAAACCTCGGGATCTAAACCTGAATATTTTGTCCAGGTATAAAGATTCTGTGCTGCCATGCTTAAGTCTAGGCTAGAAATTTTATTACGCAACCATTTCTTAGGCAATCTGTAAGCTAATTCTACCGTTTTTAGCCTAATGAATGAACCGTCTTCCAAGTGCTTGGTTGAGAAATAGCCTGCGGGTCCAAATCCTCTTGTCCTGAATTGTTCATTTGATGGATTATCTTCTGTCCACCTATCTGCATAGGAAGTAAATTGATTAAGTCCTGGCCTTCCAGTACTGTTACCCTCAAACATTAAACGGTTAGCATTCATAACATCATTACCATAATTCCATTGAAAAAACACATTGAGACTTAGGTTTTTGTACTGAAAATTATTGTTTAAACCACCATAATGTTTAGGTAAGGTCCGTCCCATAATAATTTTATCCTTATCATCAATAATTCCATCGCCATTGATATCTCTATATTTGATATCGCCCGGTTGTGTTTTTGTTCTGTCTTCGTAAAGAGAGGGTAATCCATCTTTCAATACATAGGATCCGGTAGACATTTTATCAAAATCTGATAGTTGATATACACCATCCCACATCAACCCATAAAAAGAAGACACGGGCATTCCTATTTGTGTAATGTACAGATTGGCTGCATTCCAAGTCCCTGTAAACGCTGGATTAGAGAACATTGTTTTCTCATCTTCCGTTAATGCAAGTACTTTATTCTGGTTAAACGAGATGTTAAAGCTGGTACTCCATTTAAAATCTTTTTTATGGATATTCACAGAATTTACTTCTACCTCAAACCCTCTGTTACGGATTGAACCTATATTTCTATATATTTTAGGATATCCACTTATATATGGTGCATTTGAGTACAACAGCAAGTCCTTCGTGTCTTTATTATAAAAATCTAAGACAAAATTTAATCTACTTTTGAATAGTGATAACTCATAGCCAATATCTAACTGATAGGTCGTTTCCCATCTCAGGTCTTTGTTACCAAAATTAGACATGGTTAATGCAAAATCCGGAACGGAAGAACCTGTGCCAATACCATAAAAATCTCCCATTGCTACCACATTGGATGTAGCAAAATCATTAATACGATTATTACCTGTTGCTCCCCAACTTATTCTAATTTTCGAATCGTCAATAACAGCTACCTTCTTTAAGAATTTTTCTTGCCCTACCCTCCAGGCTGCTGCAAATGAAGGAAAATAGCCCCATCTGTTCTGTGGAGCAAATTTTGAAGATCCGTCTGTTCTAAAGTTGGCCGTTAACAGATATTTACCTCGGTAATTATAATTCACTCTCGCTAAATAAGAAGCTAGCATATTTCCTGTTGCTGGAGATAAAGGATCTTTAGGATACCCTGTGCCCAAAGCTCTCATCCTCATTTCTTCATTAGGAATTTTAATAGAGGTAAAAGCATATTTATTCTGCTCCTGCCCTTGTATGGTAACCCCTAACAAAGCATCCAATCTATGCCTGGAGTTAAACTTTTTATTATAAGTAAGGGTATTTTCATTTACCCAATCTGTTAAACTATTTTCAGCGAACCCTCCATGCATACCATTTACATTATTTGCCGATGGATACCCCCTATAAGTTTTTGAATTATTAAAGTACTCATCTCTCACTATTCTGGAATTATAACCTCCCCTTACATTTAATTTCATGTTCCATGGCAAATTATAATCAAGTCCCAGGTTAGCTGTAAAAAAAGTTCTGTTTTGCTGCCTATACTCGTTATTAGTGGAAATTATTGGATTCATAACTAACAAGGTTTCGCTACTTTCTCCATCGTCATCAAACAAGAGATCTTCCAAATTCCCTGTAGTAGAAACCGGACGGTAGCCCCAGGTTCTGTACATGATGTACGTGGCATACGAATTATTCCCTGATGCTTGCTGATTGGTTAACTGACCGTAATTTTTATCTTTTGAATAACTCAGGTTCAGATTAACCTTTAGCTTTCTATTGACCTGTTGTTCTACCCTTGCCCGTCCCTGATATCTGCTAAAACCTGAATTGATGATTACACCATCCTGATCTACCAGATTTCCGGAGAAAGCATATTTGGTATCCTTATTGCCACCTCGCAACGATATATTGTGATTTTGCATAGGAGCTGTTCTGAACAACTGATTTTGCCAATCGTGGCCTGCTATATTCTTGTAATCATCCAAAGTACGTCCGGGACCAGTAAGATATGTTTTCTCTGCACCGTCTATACCTGGATTAAGTTCTAACTGGTACTTAACAAATTCGTAAGGATCCATCATGTCCATAAATTTGTTAGCTTTTTGCAGACTATAGTTAAAATTATAAGTTAATGTTGGTAAACCTTCTTTACCTTTCTTGGTTTCTATAATGATTACTCCATTTGCCGCCCTACTACCATAAATAGAAGTTGCAGAAGCATCTTTTAACACCCTAAAATCTTCTATTTCTTCCGGATTTAAAGACGACAGGCTAAAACCTTCTATTGGAAAACCATCTACTACATATAATGGTGAATTATCTTGGGTAATAGAGTTTCCTCCACGGATAATAATATCAGACTCTTCACCTGGCTGTCCTGAAAGCGCACTCACCTGTAAACCAGCGACCCTCCCGGCTAATGCTTGTGCCACATTAGGAACCGGGGCTCTGTTGAGATCTTCTACTTTCACTTCCGAAAGTGACCCCGTAAAGTCTTTCTTGTTTACTGTACCATATCCAATAACTACAACTTCTTTTAAAGCTTTTAAGTCTGGTTTCAACTTCACAGTTTTGGGAAAATTCTTTGCTGCGATATGGATAGTAGTATAACCTATATAAGCTATCTCCAGCGTTTCATTTTCTGCAGCGCGTATACTAAACTTTCCATTTATATCGGTTATTGTCGAACGTTTGTTATCCTCCTTTACTTTAACATAAACCCCTACCAAAGGATCGTTATTTTCTGCATCCAGTATCTGACTGTTGATTACCTTACGTGGATTTTGTTGGGCAAAAAGATTCACCACGTTTAGCATAAGCAACACACAAAGAAAAATGCGAATTGGTATTTTTTCTCTAACCTGCATATATTTTTATATTTAATTTAATTTTCTAAGATTAACTTCTGAAGGTGTGTAAAAGCTCATCCTGTTTATTAATATATTCTTATTACCAAATAAATTTGGTTCCTACGGTTTTATTATCTGTTGTTAGATTGATCATGTAAACTCCAGAAGAAGCATTAAATGGTAGTTCCAACTTGTTATCTCCTGCTGATAGATTAACTTCTTTTTTGTAGATTAAACGACCGGTAACATCTACAATCTGCAGTGTACCCTTACCGCCCTCTGTACTATTTAATCTTAACTCAATAGAGGATTCTTTTTGATATACCTTAATTGCATCTTCGGTTTCTAAAGTATTTTTTATAGAGATAATAGCAGATTCCTGATATTGTCCATCAATGTCTACCTGACGTAACTGATAATAATTGGTACCTATAAATGGTTCGTAATCTGTTAGACTGTAATTGTTAATTTGTGTACTGTTTCCTGCTCCGTTCTGACTGCCTACAAAAATATCTGGCTTTCCGTTCGCTGATTTATAAACTTCGAAATGTGAGTTATTTTCTTCTGAAGCTGTTTGCCAGTTTAATTTGATTCCGTTAGGTGCTTTTGTAGCTTTAAAAGAAGTAAGTTTTACGGGGAGAGTAGTGATCCCTTTTATATTCAAGACATCATAATTAATAGGCGTAGTTGTCATTGTTTTGCCTAAAGCAAAATTATACCCTTTAGCAGTCGCATCAGCCACACCTGTCATATCTAAAGTGTTCCAGAAATATAAACGTAGATAGACGGTAGAAGTTGAAGTAAGATTCGTTAACCCTGTTAGCGTTACTGTTGGCTGGACAACACCATTATTTGAGGGATCAGTACTTATTACCTGATTATAAAATTCATTACGTATGTCTCTTTCAGCATGTAGTTTATTAGCTAAGAAAGAATTTTCATCGGTACCATTTATGCTATATGTCCAAACATAAGCATTTGGCGATTTATCAAATTCTCTTCTAATCTTAAAATCAAGAGTACCTAAAGAAACCGTTTCCCCTGTTTTTGGCTGTAATATTATTTCATAATAAGTACCAGTACTAAGTGCTTCTGCAAATGTGGTTGGCATTGTTCCCGTACTTTTTATATCTCCACCAAAACCTGCAGAGTTACCAGTTATACCCACAGTAGTCAAATTTGCACCCATTGTTATTTTCGGTAAAGTTTGAAACGTTGCACCAGTAGTGCTATATGCTGCTACTTCCGTTAACTTTCCATCAATAGCAGTTGGAAGCCTAAAGTTCCAACCAACTAAAAGATCCTGTGCATTAATAGTATTGCCAAGCCCTAGAATCAATGCAATTGTCATAAAGTAAAGTTTTTTCATAACCATTCGTTTTTAAGTTGTTTATAATTAATTATTTCAAAGAGTATGTTTTAAAAATTTCCGTCATCCGACTGTAGTGGAGGAATCTTTTTCAGAAGTTTTTCGGTCTGAAATTCCTCCACTCCCCATGGTCGGTCGAAATAACAAGAATATTTATTTTTTATCTGTTTCTATGCTTCCTTTAATAGCCAATACCGGGCTCCCTTTCGCATTAGATTTACCAAAGCCAAAAGCTATGGCACCAGTTTTTTCTGATATTCCTCCCCAGGCATATATTCTAAATGTTATTGTTTTAGACGATGGAACGTTTTGTAAATCTTTATATTCGGTTAAACTGATTGACTTTTGTTTTATTCCGTTATTATTAAGGTCATTAATAACTACATCTTCATTTCCAACTTCTTTAAAATTTTTACCATCTAAACTGTACATCCAACGATAGATATGTGCAGACTCTGCTTGTCTCCTCAACACTGCATCTAATGAAGAAAGAGAAACTTTATTTCCTTTCTTTGCCTGTATAGTGAATTGATAATAAGCTCCAGATTTTTTTGCATCTTCTTTAGTGGCATCAATCGGAAAATTACCGCTAAAACCTCTTGCATTACCTTGCTTTGCAACAGCACTTGGTCCCCTTGTTAATACTGATTGTTCCAGATTTTCATTATTGATAGTAGCATTAGCCGAACGATCTTTACCTGTTGATGGTTCTGGCAACGCAAATTGCCAGGCTACTATTTGACTGTATCCCACTGCACTCATTAACATAAACAAGCTTAAAAGCAATACCCTTGATAAAACCGTCTTCTTCATAATGTTCATTTTTAAATATTAATTATACTGTGTTGATTAATTCTTGATATCTACTAAACTCTCTGAGGAATCTCTCATAGCTATTGCCAGAACACGAAACTTAACTCTATTCGTTCTATTTAAAATGCTTACATAGAATACTATAACAAAAAGAAAAAAACGACCGTATAGATTCCAATATTGATAGTTATCAAAACTAAACAGCACATATTCATCTTGTAGAATACTATTATTTCCTTTCAATATTTTAAAAAAACCAGTCATTTTAAACCGAAACTATTAGGTGCTTATTGGCTAGAAAAGCTTATAATATTAAAGGTAGTGAACTTAAAAAAGCATCTTCTAACCATACTTATCTTATATATGTATTATATTATCATAAGCAAACAATGCGAAACAAAAAGACGTCATTCTGTTCTAATTTTTTGTTATAAATTTCATTTTTTGGATTAAACGAATCCCTTCACCATCCCTTCATAGGATAATGCAAGAAAGAGTTTTTGAAGTTTAAACTTTATTTACCAGCTCAGATCTTTCCTGTCATAATAAATAAAAGTTCCGTACTCTGTACCCACCACTAAATTCAATGTTTTGCCATCTCCTCCTAAATAGCCAGTTGTCGGGGCACATTCATGCGCTCCCAAAAGAATATCTTCCCCTTTAAATTTCATCATACGAGGATATTCAAATACAGGTTGCGCATCTGTACCTGCATTTCTAAGGAATAATACCGCAGCGCCTTCATTTTTCTTTTTGCGGTTATAAGGTAATCCTGTTATAGGGTTTGGAATGGAAGCTCCTCTTCCCGTTCCCACCAACATATCTTTTACACCATCACCATCCCAATCTACAATGTGTATTTTAGCTCTACCAAATTGTCCACCTTTACGGCGATGGCCATTAATATACTTACCATCTGTTAATTTTAGCTTTCCTCCATCTTCAACATTATAGGTATCTAACTGGTAATAAAGATGAAAATCATTATCTCTATCCAAAATCACATATACATTTTCACCATTCATTTCAGCTACTCCCGGTATAGAACGCCACCCTCCGTGTACATTCATACCATTTACATAAAGAGATCGCTCTACATCCAACTGTGGTTTTGTTTTGCTGCCTTTATTTATATAAACCATAAATTTCCCCCGGCTATCTCCTGTAAGGATATCTGGTAATCCGTCTTTGTTCCAATCGTAAACTACCGGACAAGTATAGCCCCATCTGGCTTCGCCCGGGCCTTGTATATCTTCCCGATAACCCGGTTGTACATGTATTTTTTCTCCACCTGCTTCCAGCGTTACTGGATTTTGAAACAAGGGATTTATATTAGAACCTGTATTTTTAAAGAAAAGAATATTTCCTGCCGAATTTCCTGAAACAATATCTAAAACACCATCTCCATTCCAGTCTGCCATACTTGGAACAACTAAAGATCCTCCGTATAAAACTGCTTTTTCCTGAAAAATAGCAGACGGATCTTCAAAAACAAGATTGCCTTTTTTATCTTTTTTCCCAATATTTTTATAGAAGAAAATCCCTCCTTCGCCTGAAGTCAACAGTCCTTTTGCACTTCCCGGTCCATTAAAATATACAGGATAAGCATTAATGGTAGGGTTACGTTGCAATATTTCTTTCTGATTTACAATATATCTTGTTTGGGACAAACCATTCTTTTCTATTTTATAGACATGAATATTACCCAATCTTGTACCACACACCACATACCTGTCGTTGTTTTCTGTACGATATCCGGTGTACCCACTAATTCCATAATAAGTTTGGTTTAAATCTGTAAGTGGCTGTGCATTTAGCGATTGAATATCTTGTAAATTATCTACATAAGCTCCATAAATCCCCACCTCAGGTAATTCGTTAGGCCAAAAACCTTCCGGAGTATAATATGCGCTATCGACTTTCATTTTTACAACTGGAGATGTGGCTTCCTTGGCTACAGTAAATAGAAAAAGATATTTCCCTTCTGCAGTTTCTACTACTCCAAAAGTCGAAAAACCTCCGGGCAAACCATTTACAGCTATATTTTGTGACTGTTCAAAAGCATTTGTTTTCTTATCGAATAAGGATGCTTTAATGGATTCCCCACTAGAACGCCAGAATCCATATATTTTCTTAGCTTGATTTTGAATAACTACTCCTTTAGTCTGTCCTGCATCTTCAAAAGGTAGTTTTATTTTTATTCCTTCAGAAAACACAGGTTCTCCTTTATCTGTTAATTTTTTAAAATGGTAAAGATATGTACCTGGCGCTCTGGCGTCTGCCTGCATAAAAACATCAGGAAACTCATCGTCATTAGCTGTCGCTATTCCCATAAGCACTCCTGTTAATGATGGTAAAGAAAAATGTCCTATTCCACCAGGAGAACCATTTTTAATAGCTTGACCACTAACAAGTCCATTTTGCGAAAAAACTTGACTCGCACCAATTAGCAGTAAAACAAACAGATTTAGTAAACGTAGCATATTCAAAAAATTGATATTTATTTTAGGTTTTAAGAACTTCTAAAGTAGTTTTTTTTATGATTACTTTTTATTACGATTATTATCGTTTGTATCACAATATTTAGCATAAAAAAACCTCCGAGGGTCATTTCCCCTCGAAGGCTCGCATAAAAATTAAGTAAAAATTGGCACTATAGATCTTTATTTACAGCTTACCCGATAGCTTTCCTATTTATTTTAATCTGAAAGCTGCCATATTATGTGCTACTGTAAATGCTTTTTTCCTGAATTTGTTTTCTACTTGGGCTATTGCTTCTACCGTTGTAGCAAATGAATCTGGAGTTACCGAGATAGTATCAATCCCCTCTTTAACCAAAAACTGTGCAAAATCCGGAAAGTCAGATGGTGCCTGACCACAAATCCCAACTTTCACATTTTTATCTTCTGTAGCTTCCAATAACATTCTTATCATTTTTTTGATGGCAGAATTTCGCTCATCATAAAGATGTGCTACTTGTGAGGAGTCTCTGTCCAGTCCAAAAACTAGCTGTGTTAAATCATTAGAACCTATTGAGAATCCATCAACATATTCTGCAAATTCTTCTGCCATAATAAAATTAGACGGCAATTCTGCCATTAAATACACCTGCAACCCATTTCCTCCTCTTTCAAGGCCGTAACTTCCCATTACCACATAAACTTTCTTTAGTTCTTCTACAGTACGACAAAAGGGAACCATCACAATCACGTTATCTAAACCCATCTTATCTCTCACTTTTCTAATTGCCTTGCATTCCAAACCAAAGGCATCTTTATATACTTCAGAATAATATCGTGATGCTCCCCTCCAACCTATCATCGGATTTTCTTCTTCTGGTTCAAAATATTTTCCTCCTTTTAAATTGGCATATTCATTACTTTTAAAATCAGAAAACCTAACAATAACATTTTTCGGATAACAAGACGCTGCTATCTTGGCTATTCCCTGCGAAAGCTTATCTACAAAATAATCTTCTGCACTTTTATAATTAACTGTAAGTAATTCTATTTCTTTTTTTAACTCTTTATCTGACAAACTTGCCGTATTAAGTAAAGCTAAAGGATGTATCTTAATATAATTATTGATAATAAACTCTAAACGAGCCAATCCTATTCCACCATGCGGAAGCTCAGCATATTTAAAAGCTGTATCTGGCGAACCTATATTTAACATTACTGGGGTAACTGTTGCAGGCAAATTATTTAAGTCTAACACCGATTGCTCTGTAGCAAGTACTCCATTATAAACAAAACCAGTATCTCCTTCTGCACAGGAAATAGTTACTTCCTGTCCTTCTGTCAACACACTCATAGCATTAGTGCATGCCACAATAGCAGGAACACCTAACTCACGAGCTACAATTGCTGCATGGCAAGTCCGCCCACCTTTTTGGGTTATTATGGCCGATGCTATTTTCATTAAAGGCTCCCAATCCGGATCAGTCATCTCTGCTAACAAAACGTCTCCTTTCTGAAAGTTTATACCAAATATTTCTTCTTTCAGCCCTGTTACTTTCTTTACCTTTCCTGCTCCTATCTTATTTCCTATAGCAATGCCTTGTAATAATTTCTCTTTATTTTCCGATGGCTTGATAGAGTAGTTTACTATTTTATTTTTGTTTACAAGAGAATGAACGGTTTCTGGTCTGGCCTGTAATATATAAAGCTGTTCGGTATGACCATCTAAGGCCCATTCCACATCCATTGGACACCAGTACCCTTTTAATTCTGAATAATATTTTTCTATTTGTGACACCCACCTTGCCAGTTGAAGAACATGTTCGTCTTTCAAACAAAAAGATCTGGCTTCTTCTTCAGTAGTAGAAACAATATCTACTCTTTTTTGAAAAGAATCTGAATATATCATCTTCTGGTCTTTTGAACCCAATTTCCGTTCTATAATTGAAGGGTATCCTTTATCTAATGTAGGTTTATGAACAACAAACTCATCTGGCGCAACAGCTCCTTCTACAATAGGTTGTCCCAATCCGTAAGATGCATTTATAACTACCACATCTTTAAATCCTGTTTCCGTATCCAAAGAAAAAGCAACGCCAGAAGTTCCTATATCTGAACGAACCATTTTTTGCACACAAACAGACAGTGCTATCTGCTGTTTTCCAAAACCAAAACTTTTCCGATAACTTATAGCTCTTTCTGTATATAATGATGCAAAACAGTTTTTTATCGCGTTTGACAAGCTTTTTATTCCGCAAACATTCAGATATGTATCTTGCTGACCAGCAAATGAAGCATTTGGAGAATCCTCTGTAGTAGCTGAAGATCTTACAGCAACATCTACATTTTCTGTGCCGTATTCGGCAGAAAGTTTCTCGTAAGCTTCTTCTATTTGTTTTCTTAAATGATAAGGAAAGTGCCCCTCTATAATTCTTTTCCTAATAGCTTCACTAGATTTCTTAAGCAGCAGTAAATCGTCAGAATCTATCTCTGATAAGGTTTTGGTAATAAATTCATCCAGATAATTATATTCTAAAAAATCGTAATAGCCTTTTACCGTAATAATAAAACCACCAGGAATTTTGATACCCAAAGATTCCATATTTTTTATCATCTCTCCTAAAGAAGCATTTTTTCCTCCTGCAATATTGATATCGTTAATATTTACCTGACTTAGATTTAGAAGAATCGGCGGTCTTTCCATATTTTTTTGTTTTTGACTTTGCTAATATCAAAGAATAAAACAAAGGTAAATACACATATAATAACATATTATGATACTATATTAACCTATTTTAACTTATATTTAGCAAATACAAGATACTTTAATAATGAAACCACAGTTACAAAAAATACCACTTCCTGTAGATCAATCTTTTAGTATCAAAACTGATATATCTAAAAAGTTCTATAGTCAGTGGCATTATCATCCTGAAATGGAACTGGTTTGGATAATTGAGGGAAATGGAACTGCTTTAATTGGAGATAGTATTATTAATATTGGAAATGATATTCTTTTGATGGTAGGTTCTGATTTACCTCATCTTTTCAGAAGTGATGATGACGGCAGTAAATATGAATCGGCAATTACTGAAACGATTACTGTGCATTTCACCACAGAGATACTATCTTCTTTTCTAGCTTTACCAGAGAACAAGAATATCCTTTCTTTAATTGAAAAATCGAAACTAGGTTTAAAAATTAATGGCGAAACCAAGAGAATCGTGACTAATTATCTTAAACACCTTAGTTACATGCAAAACACACAGCGTTTAATAAGCTTATTACAAATACTGAACACACTGGCAGAGAGTGACGAACATCATCCTATATCGGGCAACACATTAAAAGTTTTCACCAATAAACAGGATGAAAACAGATTAAACAGAATTTACCATTATACACTTAATAATTTTCATCGAGAAATTACATTAAAGGATATTTCTGATATTATACACCTGACTCCACATGCCTTTTGTAGATATTTTAAATCGCGAACTAAGAAAAAATATTCTCAATTTTTACTGGAAGTACGTGTTAGTCACGCCTGTAAATTGCTAAAAGAAACTGATTTTAGTATTGGCGTTATTTCTTTTGAAAGCGGTTTCATGAACTTATCTAACTTCAATCGTCATTTTAAACAGATCACCGGAAAAACACCACTACAATACAAAAAACATCGCTATTAAAATAAACACACAATCTTATAACTCTTCAATAAAAAATTATTTTTTCTTGCTTTTGGTACTTGGTAGTTTTTCAGCTCCTTCTTGTTGAGACTCCAATACTTTTCCTACATCTTCCTTAGCTTTCTGTTTCTTGGTGTTCATAAAACGGTAACCTATGGTAAAACTATAATTTGTGGAGTTATACAGCACATTCCGTTCCTGATGGTAACTTCCTCCTGTATTGGTTAAAACATCCACTATCTCGTTCAGGTTTCGGTTTTTAAAAGGATCAAATGCTGCTACTCTTGCATTCAATCTGTTTTTGAGGAAAGTTTTTCGCAACCCAAAACTGGTCGTTACTGAACTCGAGTTTTTACCTTGTGCCAGTGCATTAGAATAATAATTCAGCTGCCCTTCTAGCATAATCGAATGTGGCAATTGCCCTGTTATACTCATGTTACCTCTGTGACTATATCCTTGCGTAGGCCTTTGAAGCGCAGATTTTGATTCGTAAGCACGATAGCTTACAGTATATCCTCCTGTTAAAGTAATTGATTTGGCTAATCTATAATTACCAAATAGGCTAAATGTAAGCGCTTTATTTGAACCCAAATTCTCATAAGTTATACTATCTGGAGATATCCGAAATCTTTCTATGATTTTATCTGTTGTTGTATAGTTTAGTCTGGGAGTGAAAGACCACTTTGCACCAGCTGTACCAAAACTCAACTGAAACTGATTGGTGTATGATGGTCTTAAATTAGGATTTCCAAAGCTTACGTTTGATTGGTTTGTATCATCTATTAATGGGTTAAGCGCATTCTCGCGAGGCCTGGTGACCCTCATACTATAACTCAACCCAAAATTATATTTCTTTTTATAGGTCTTATTAATAGATATGTTAGGAAAAAGATTGTGATATGGTCTTGTATCTAAACCTTGTATAGATGTATCGTAAAAGTTGAGGTCTGTAAACTCGGAGCGTACTCCTCCTCTAAATGTCCACCTGGATTTTGTACGCAATCTGTAACTGGCATAAAAAGCGTAAATATTTTCATCATAATCAAACTTACTTGTCAGCCTCGAAATTGTATCTACGGCATTCACATAATCATACCCGGTTACATACTGATCGTTACTATTTGAACCTAACGTGATTTGAGTTCCTAAAGAAAGTGTGGCAAACTTGCTGAGATTTTTGACATAGTCTGCATTAAAATTAAAACGACCTGTCTTTATATCGTTAGACCTGTACTGACTATTCTCATTATTTTTGACTCCATTTTTATTATAATATAATCTTGACAGATCTCTATCCCTGAAAATACCATTATCAAAATAAGTAAATCCCGCAGAAATACTTTCACCTTTTCTTCTTTTAAATTTCAGCGTGTAATCTGCGTTAACGGTAAAAGCATTGTTTTTATTGGCATTATATATATCTTGATTAATAGTCTGAGTAGGACTATTAGCGGCATTAAACCTAAAATCGTCCATAAAACTTTCACCTCCTAAGTCACTTAAATTATAATTTACAGATGCTCTTAGATTCTGTAATGGAGTTATATCCCAATTAACAGATGCTCTGGCATTATGTCCATCTGTTAAGCTTTTAGAATTGGACAATTGATTCATATAAGAAGAAACTGCCGAAGCGGCATTGTAATTTATCCTATTTAAATCAACATCTGTTATATTTCTATTATGCTTAAAACCATAGCTTCCATTTACAGTCAACTTTTTATCGCTATAAGCAGCATAAGCCGTTCCATTATAAGTTCCTTGAGTAGTGGTTGTAAATGCAAGCCCACTGGTTACCCCTAAAGTATAACCTTTTTTAAGAACTATATTGATAATACCATCTCCATCTGCAGAATATCTGGCTTCTGGATTGGTAATCACTTCTATCTTTTGTATAGCTTCTGATGGAAGTACATTAAGCAAATCTGTTAATGTTTCTGATGTATAATCCGATGGTTTTCCATCTATAAAAACTCTTGTATTGACTTTTCCTGCAATGGTTGGTTTTCCATCCGGATCTACAGTTACCATAGGTACAGATCTCAACAAATCGGTAGCGGTGGCCCCTTGTGCATAAATACTCTGGTCTACATTAAAAGTTATGGTATCTGCACCAAACTCTATCATAGGTTTTGATGCTGTAACTACAACCTCATCTAATACGGTAAGAGTTATAGGAGTTAATTTCACATCTATCTTTACATCATTATTATCGGTATTCAAAACAATCTCATCTATTGTTTTTGCCTGATAGCCCATAAATGATATTTTCAATTTGTAGATACCATAAGGTAATTCTCCAAACGAAAATTTGCCATCCAAATCAGTCATGAAGTTTTTTATTGCCACTTCACTATCTGTTTTATAAACACTTACCCCCGCAAAATCTATGGATTCTCCTGTGGTTTCATCTTTTACATTACCATTTATATTACCTACCTCTTTATTGCTCTGAGCAACAAGGATAGAAGTTTTTAGTAAAATGAAAAACAAAATGATACAAACTCTCATCAGTAAAAATAAGCGGGAATATACAACGTTTATTTGATTTTTTTTATGTACACAATTACCTAAAGACTAAACTATATTATCTTTTAGAGGCTATATAACTTTTTTCAATATAAAATAACAGTAAAGAGTATAGTCATTACGGATATCCCATAACGACTATACTCCTTTAAAATACTTTTCTTTTTATTTAGCACCTTTTTTCGCCAATTCAAGCGCTGAAGTTGTTGTATAATATTTAGCAATCATATTAGGCACTTCCCATTCCGGAAGTTTTCCTTCTTTAAGATAGGCTAAATATTTTCTGGCAACTTCTGCAAAATGTGCCTCATGACCTACTTTATAACTTTCAGGAATAATAACTTCGTAGCCATTTGTCACTTCTTTCAACTCTATTCCCGGATATTTCTTTTGTAATTTCACAAAGCCATCAAAAAGAGCTCTTTTATAGTCTAAATCATTATGCTGTTTTGGCTCTATGTACAATACTGGCTTAAAACCTTGCTCTTTTCCTTGTTTTATTTTCAAACTGGCTTTGGTTCCCTTTATTTCAGAGAAATGCGTATCTCCTGTTCCTTCAGGTGCCTGATAGTTCCATATCACAGAGACCTTAGCAGTAACTCCTTTAATGGTATAATTCATTTCTCCATTAGAATACACACTTAATACGCTATCTTTTAAATCTTTCTTTAAAAAATCCGGATAGGTATCTTTGTTGGTAGACTTTTTAAACTGCGACGGAGTAATTAATGTTGCCCACCGCTTAGCGTCGTTCATATTTATATCTTTATGATAATCTAAAATCTGATCTGGAAAGCATGTCCACTGTATAAGATCCACTAAATGTGTGGTTACATCTACCAAACCATCGCCCAATTGGTTTACATCGTAGTACCAACTTGGACGAATCAATGGTGAACCAGAAACATTCTTAAAAAAATGATGTATACTTTCTTTTACGATAGCGGGATTCTCTGGGGTACCTTTTTCCAACTCTCCAAAAACATTCCCCATCATAAATAGTTCTTTCTGCAAGGTATTGGTTATTTCGTATCTCTCGGTCATAATATCGTACAACAGCACATTGTTCTTCTTCGCTTCTTCAAATGCTTTTTGTAATAACGAGAAACCATTAGCATCAATTGCCATAGGCTTATCTGCTAACACATTAAATCCAGCTTTAACCGATTGTTCTATATAACTGGTTTTCTCTTTGTTATTTCCTGCTAAAACCACCAAATTTCCTTTTTTTTCTGACAACATCTTTTCCAAAAAGTCAGACCCTTTATATACGTTTTCTTTCCATTGGGTAGGATCCTCTTCTCTGGTATTATACTTCTCTACCAGTTTCAGATGTGCCTCAAGCTCTTCTCCTTCCGGCGCATATACATAAACTTCTGGACTTACACCTTCGTACATAGATTTCTGCACCAAAGCGGCATGGAAATGCCCTGGATTTAGGGTAATAAGTTTTACCTCTTGTTCTTTTTTGGAGTTTGAACAGTTAGACATAGTAAATATCATTATTATTAAACCTGCTATTAACGAATTATTTTTTTTCATTTTCTAATCTATTGATCTATGAAATAATGTGATTTTTATTGATACCCTCTTCACTCAACACCTCCTTATTAATTATTTTTTATATGCTTTTTTTAAAAAGCTAAGAATTTCGTCTACCTTATTATTAGTAATATAAGTATAAGCGGCATGCCCTACTCCTTCCATGATTACCAACTTTGAAGATTTATTACCATTATTTTCCAAAAACTTATGCAATGAATATGCATAATCTACAGAAATCAAAGCATCTTTATCTCCATGAAATGTTAGGACTGGTATTTTAGTATTTATAATTTGCTCATTATTTTCTAAACCTCCCCATAAATTAACAATAGCCAAAATCTCTGGGTCTTTAGATTTCTTACACAAACCCGTATATAGTGCCGTCATCGCCCCGGCAGATCCCCCAGAAACAATTACTTTTTTTAGGTTAAAATTATATTTAGAGGCATTATCTTTAATCCATTTTAAGGCCAAAGTCGCATCTTCTGAAGCTACCTCTATAGCATGGTGCAGACCTGAATGAAATTTACCGGATGCTGGCAATCCTTTAGACATATTTGCACTACAGCTTGCTCCTTTTATCTTATTTAGTTTCAAATAGAGAAGATAGTTTATAGATAGTACAGCCACTCCATTTAACGCTAATTTATTACAAAATATCGCCGTTTGGTCTTTATCTCCTCCAGAAAAACCTCCCCCGTGAATAAACATATAGACAGGTAGTTTTTCTGTTTCAGATACATTGGTTGGTAAATATAAATCTAATAATCTATCACAAGATATATCATTACGACTTGAATCTGTTTTTGCGGCATAACGAATATCTTTCAAAACATTAACAATCGGATCTTTTTCTACAGTTTGTTGCCCTACTCCTATTTTCACAATAGACATGACCAACATACAACATATATATATTTTTATTTTTGGCATGATTTTAATTTTTACTAATGAATACTAATTTAAAGCGTAGAGATAACAACAAGAAATGAGATGCGAGCATCTCATTTACAAACAAAAAACGTAAAATCTACTTAAATTTTCAAAACGTCCATTTTCTAATCCTGAAACCATACACAGCATAATATACAAGATATAGATAGCAGGGGAATAACACCCAATAAGCCTCTCTTAAACCATATTCGTCTGCAAAATGCCCATATACTAATGGCATAATAGCATTTCCACAAAGCCCCATAATCATGATCGAGGAACCCAATTTAGTAAATCGCCCCAATCCATCCAATGCTACAGGCCATATACCAGCCCAAACTAATGAATTTGCCAACCCTAACATGACTACAAACCAAATAGATACATCTGCTGTATGCCCAAATAAAGTTATGTTTCCACTAGCAAAAACTATCAATAAACTCAATATAGCCCCTAGTATAGTACAAAACCTTAAGGCATTTACTTGACTAATAAAACGTGGTATAGTAATAATACCTATCAAATACCCTGTTATTGTAAGTGCTAAAGTATAAGACGGAAAAACTTTTGCTTCTATTAAAGTAATACCCATCGATCCTGCATAACCTATTACCGTATCTATTGCCAATATCTGTGTGCCAACATGAACAAAAATGGCTACTGCACCCAATATTAAATGTGGAAACTGAAAAATACTGGTTTTTCCTGAATTAGCTTCTGCAACTTCTTCACTCTCATTCTCTGTATCAATCTCAGGAAGAGGTGAATATTTTATAAATAGTCCCAAACCAATAAGCACTAGCGATACTACTGAATAAGGAATCATAACTCTTCTTATGAGTTCATCAAGTACCGTTGCTCTTTCCGCATCCTCCATTAATGGTATTTGCTTAAACAGCTCTGCATCACTTGCCTTCAGAACTGCCGCTGCAAAGAGTAAAGGAGCAAGAATACCTGCAAACTTGTTACAGATTCCCATGATACTAATCCGCTGTGCAGCACTTTCCTGTGGACCTAATACGGTAATATATGGATTGGAAGCTGTCTGTAAAATAGCTAAACCAGAACCTAAAGTAAACAACCCTAATAAAAATATTTCATAGGTTCTAAACCAAGCTGCTGGCACAAATAATGCGGCACCTACAGACATAACAAAGAATGCCGTCATCATCCCTTTCTTAAAACCTACTGCTTTCAGAAGATAAGATGATGGAACTGACATCACCAAGTAAGAAATATAAAAGGCAAATGCTACCAAATAAGACTGAAAGTTTGTCAACTCACAAGCTATTTTGAAAAATGGTATCAGAATAGCATTTATCCACGATACAAATCCAATAATAAAGAAAACCAAACCTATCAATAATATAGATATAGTGGTATCTCGCTTAGTTAGCTGGTCTGATGTTATTTTTTTGTCGCTCATTTCTATCTGCTATATATTAAATCGTAGGCTCCCAACCTTTTTGGTACTCTCTACTCCATAATTTTTTAGCGGATGAACTATTCAAGATTCTTCCAGTTTTAGGATCAATATCTAGCGATTCTCCCACCCTCTGTGAAATATTACCTAATTGCACCAATAAAGTACTCTTATGTCCGCTCACTATATCTGCATTTAATTTTCCCCCTTTTTTTATAGCGTCAAAGAAATTCTGGATATGGATAGCATCTAAAGCTTGAGATGGATTTGTTAAACTTCTAACATCTACCTGAACCTCATTTTTAACTTCTTTTATCAATTTCCCTTTTAAATCGTATATTTTATAACCATTATCTCCCTCAATCTGAAGAGATCCATTTTCAGCATAAAATATTACTCCAACACTAGCTCCTTCTATAGGTCGTCCATTACAACTTCTACCCTCCCAAGTAATAGAACATTTATCAGCAAACTCCATATTGATAATTTGAGTATCTGGTGTTTCCCAATCATCTTTATAATGATATCTTCCACCGTTAGAACTTACTTTTGTAGGATAGTCTACCTGTAATCCCCAACGTGCTATATCCACCATGTGAGTTCCATTATTAAGAGCTTCTCCTGTTCCCCAATGCCAAAACCAATGCCAGTTATAATGGATTAAATTATCTTTAAAGTCTTTCCTTGGTGCAGGACCTTGCCATAAATCAAAATTCAACCAAGACGGCACTTCTACTTTCTTTCCTATACCAATAGATTTTCTACTATTGGTATACCATGTTTTAGCAAAATATGGACGGCCTATCACTCCCGAATGAAGCTCCTTGATACCAGCTACAACATTAGGCCATGATCTTCGCTGATTCCCCATCTGTATAATATTTTTATACTTCTCTACAGCTTTAATCAACAACTCTCCTTCATTAGGATTGTGACCACAAGGTTTTTCTAAATAAACACTTTTCCCTGCTTTAGATGCTAGAATTGCCGCAGGAGCATGCCAATGGTCTGGCGTAGCCACTACTAATGCATCTAAGTTTTTATCTTCTAAAGCCTTTCTAAAATCCCCTTGTGCTTGTGGTTTTCTACCTTGAATTTCAGAAACTTTAGAAATACATTTATCTGCAGCTCTAGAGTCTACATCACACACATATATTACTTCACAATTTTTTTGTGCTGCAAAATTAGTAGCTAACGCTAAACCTCTAGCGTTTACCCCCATAGAAGCTACTCTAACTTTATCATTAGCCCCTAATATACTAGCATAGCTTTTCGCACTAAAACCTGGTAAAATCCCTCCAACTCCGATAGCAGCAGCACCAGTTACTGCATTTTTTATAAATTTTCTTCTGGCATTCTCATTCATGTTGCTCATATCTTAAGTTATTTATTTACAATTGAACTAATTAAAACTGGTTTCCCTCCATTTTTTTTGCTTTCATCCGCAGCTTCTATAAATGCACAAATCTCCAATGTCTCCTGCGAATTAAATGGAACAACTCCTGTTTCAAAAAATTTTATAATTTCTAAAAGCAAAGGATTGTATCCCGTAAATTTCCCAAATTTCTGAACCGATTTTTCTCCTATAACAGTTCCTCCAAAATCTTTCTTCCCATCTCTAATCCCTCTAAAAGTCCCTATTCTTCCGTCATTCCATGTACCTACCACTAAATCACTACCTTCTGTAAATACACGAGTCACACTCTTACACCCCGTTCCCATTGCCGCAAATAACATTTCTATACCATGTATCCCATACCAAAACATATCCGGATGTGTCGGCTCTAATAATGCTGGACTATAAGTATCCGCACCAATTACTTTTCCTATCGCACCACTATTCACTTCACTCATTCCTTCAATATATCTTAATGATGATGATGAAAAGAATGGAGTATTATATTTTTGTGAAGCTTCGAATATTTTTTTTGCATCAGCATAAGATGCTGTAATAGGCTTATCTATGAATACTCTCTTTTTTGCTTTTAACACTGGTAGAGCTTGTTCTAAATGAATACGTCCATCATTAGTTTCCAAAAGCACCACATCTACTTTTTTCAGTAGCTCGTCTATTGAATTAACAATTTCAACTCCTTGTTTTTTCACATCTTCGGTAAAACCAGGAATACGATCAACGCTTATTTTAATATCATTACTCCCTTTGGGATAAGCTGCGACTACTTTGTATCCTAAATACTCGCTCTTACCTGAGTTTAATTCTTTTGTAAATGCTACGGAATGAGAGGTATCAAGTCCTATAATACCTACTCTTTTTCCCTTAATTTGATTAGCAAACAGGTTATTACTAATTAAGCTTGGAGCTGCTACAAAGGCCCCTGCAATAGTCGCAGATCTTATAAATTTACGCCTATTAAATTTGTCTATGTTCATAGCGATTGCTTTTGGTTTTTAATTTTAGGTTTTTAATAATGGCAAAATCATTCATGTTTCGATCAAAACTCAATGATCAATAATAAGCTAAGCTGTTAAATTACTTATACTAAAAAACGTTTATCAGTATTTATTTTTATCCCAATGTTGCATCACACCACTTTCAACAGCCTGATTCCCCATATGAACAGCAATAGCAACATCTTTACCTGTATTCACATTAGACACAGGTTTTTGGTTATTTTTAATACAATCTGCAAAAGCCATTAACGAATAAGCTGTAGGATCCAAATTTAAACCGTCTATACTTTTGTAAACAATCTCTTTTCCTTCCCCTGGCTTTATACTTTCAACAGTTGCCCCAGTTACTCCATCTACCACTCCCAAAGTTTTCGTTTTAGGTTCTGGATAGAGAAAGGCTTTTTCTCTTCTGATATCAATAGTAGCCTTAGATCCTAATATCCTCATAGCATAGCTATTGTATTCATTGGATAAAACAGATGTAACACTAGACTTTACACCATTATCATATTCATATATTGTACGTACATTATCATAAGTTTCTCTACCATCTTTCCAATAATTCACATCTCCTAAACCTATAACTTTATTAGGATGACCATCTACCATCCAATTAACAATATCTATTTGATGAGCGCACAACTCTGCTAAAACTCCACCTGAATATTCTTTATACATTCTCCAATTGACAATTCTATCTTCTTGCCCTGGTTTAAGTGGTCTTCGCCAGTCCGAATTCCTATTATACTGACTTTCAAAATGTGTTATTTGTCCTAACCACCCTTGATCTATGATTTCTTTTATTTTGTAATACATTTGAAAATACCGATACTGATGTCCAACCTGCAATACTAAATTTGTAGACTTCACTTTATTTACCAAGGCTACTGCTTCAGAAATACTATAAGTCATGGTCTTCTCTACATACACATGTTTCTTTGCATCCAAAGAGTCCACACACATCTGATAATGAAGATATAAAGGTGTTGCTATTATAACTCCATCGATTTTTTTATCTTGTAATAATTCATGGTAATTCTCATAATATTTAGCATCCTTTATTGCATATTTCTTAACTGCGTGAAGAGCATCTTTTGATACATCACAAAATGCTACTATTTCTACATTATCTAACTTACTTACAATAGAACTTATCCCTCCTCCTCTTTGCCCACATCCAATAAGCCCTAACCGAATTTTTTCAGATCTTCCAAATACAATATTAGGCACACCCGTAAGCGATAATACGCCTAACGCCGTTGTCCCACCTGATATAAATTTCCTTCTTGTTATATTAGTTTTACTCATTTAGATAAAATTGGTTCGTGTACGTTACCGAAAATAAGCAAGATTTACCGTTAATCAAAATATTTTTTAATTTTATTTGTTAAAAGTTAGTTTTTTAAAAAACTCAGGTCTATGAAAATCGGGATTTTCTGTATTTATAGTATTCCAACAGAGGTAATGCGGGTTGTCTAAATCATCTCCACATTTATAAAAATTGGCGAAAATTTCATATTGGCTTAGTTCTTTTTGTTTATTATTTATAAATATAAAATCTGGAATTTTTATATCTAAAACCCATTCTATATATAATTGGCCATTGACTGACTTCGGCAACATTGAAACTTCTCTTTCAATTTGTTCTATTAATTTAAGAGGCAACTCTTCCCTTCCGTGTCGTCCGTTACCATAGGCTACTTTAGTATTCCCCAAAACATTGAACTCGAGGTTATAATAATTAGTATCATTATCAAACCTCACAAAAAACTCTACACAATTATCCTTATGGACGGTACCGTTTGTTTCTCTATATCTTGCTCTTATTTGTTTTTCCTTAACAAAAAACTTTAAATGTAAAAATCCTTCGTCATATAAAACCAAAACTTTGGCTTCACAATCCGTATGGTATTCTGACCAGGGTTGATTATTTATAGTATAATATTGAGAATACAATATATTTTCAGTATTTATTTTTTCCAATATTCTTTATATTCTGACAAACTAATTCCTATAAAATTGGTAATTCTCTTTAGTTATTATATCTATTGGCATATGATATATTTTTTCCACCTCTGCATTATAAACAAAATGCTGGTAAAGGGCCATAACCCCTCTATACCCCTGCTCAATAGGTTTTTGACAGATTAGAAAATCTATTGTTTCTTTTTTCAAAAACTCAATATTCTCTTTCAGGAAGTCAAACCCTATCAATTTCACATTATCAATTTGATTTTCATCAAAAAACTTAGCCACAGAAGACACTCTTGAATTTGTCACAAAAACCAACTCTATTTTATTATTAGAAAAGGCTTTAGTCAATTCTTCACTAACGGCTTTATAATTCGTATCCCGAATATCTAATTTTATAATAATGTTTTCTTTTTGATGCTTTTCAAAATATTCTTTAAACCCTTGTTCTTTTCTTAAAAGGTGATGATGATTATCAATTTCCTTTGAAATATTAACAATTAGAATTTTCTCCTCTTTGCCTATTAAATACCCACACAAATGTGCGGCTAATGCTCCAGAATGATATAAATCCGGACCTATATAGCATAAATTAGATATATCTGGCAAATCAGAGTTAATGAAAACGCATGGAGTTTTCGCTTTCATACACTCTTTCACAAAGTCTATTGATTCTTCAATAAACATAGGTGCTAACAAAATACCATGATACTTATTGTTTAGTATTTTCTTAGATTCTTTCAAGAAAGATTTCTTATCATTTTGATCGAAAAAATACTTTTCTATTTCTATTCCGTAAGTAGTTATTTCAGTTTCAGCTTGATTAATTCCCTCTAATGGGGCTGCCCAATAATCGGTTTCTTCCGAAACCGAGGGAATAAAAACCGCAAACTTCAATATTTCTTTAGACGCAAGGCGTCTTGCTAAAATATTTGGTTTATAATTTAACTCTTCTATAATAGCAATAATCTTTTCTTTGGTCTTTGGGGAAACCCCAACTCTATTATGCAATACTCTATCTACAGTTGCTATAGAAACATTTGCTCTTCTGGCAATCTCTTTTACTCCAACTAATTCTTTCTCTTTCTTCATCAAAAATTCTTTAATATAAATCTATAAAGAAATATTAAATGTAAATTATAAAACTATAATATATTAACAAAACAAGGTCCCACAACATATATAACTATATAAAAAGAATCTTGTCATCCCGATCGAAGTCTAGGAATATGTCTCTTCAGCACTTAGGAGGAAGACTTCCCCCTTCCAATACTCCTCGAAATAGCTACATTTTTATATTGATAAGGCTCTATATCTAAATGCTAAACTACGATACTTTTTTGATGATAAATATAATATCTAATTGCTATAAAACTTATAATTTTTCTTTGTAATAATATCTATTGGCATATAATGCACTTTTTTAACACGATTTTTCAACACACAATGCTGATAAAGTGTCATTATCCCTCGGTACCCTTGTTCTATAGGTTTTTGGCAAATCAAGAAGTCTATAGTTCCTTTTTTGAGATATTTAATGTTTTTTGCAAGAAACTCAAACCCTATTAATCTAACATTATCAATTTCGTATTCCTCAAAAAATTTGGCTACATAAAAAACTCTCGAATTAGGAACAAACACAAGATTTACTCTCTCAGAGTTAAATATTTTCCTAAGTTCTTTACTTATAGCTTTATAATTAGTCTCTTTTATATCAAGCTTTAAAATCGCATTCGACTTTTTACTCTCATAAAAGTAATCTTTAAAACCTTCTTCTTTTCTTAAAAAATGTCTATGATTATCTATTTCTGAGATATTAACAATCAGAATTCGGTCTTCCTCTTCTATCAAATATCCACATAAATGCGCAGCCAATCCCCCCGCATGATAAAGGTCTGGGCCTATATAACAGAGACTTGGAGTATCTGGCAAATCAGAGTTAATAAAAACAACTGGTATAGATCTTCTTGTACATTCGGATACAAATTCTGCTGACTCTTTGGCAAACATTGGAGCTAATAAAATACCATGATACTTCTTATCAAGAATTTTCCTCGATTCTATTAAAAAGGACTGAGTGTCATTCTGATCAAAAAAATATTTGTCTATTTCTATTCCATAACTTACTATTTCTGATTGAGCTTGAGTAATACCTTCCAATGGAGCTTCCCAATAATCTGTTTCTTTAGAAACAGAAGGTATTAAAACCGCAAACATTAAAGTCTCTTTAGAAGCTAATCTTCTTGCTAAAATATTTGGTTTATAATTAAGCTCCTCTATAATTGCATTAATCTTTGCCTTCGTTTTCTCCGAAACACCTTTTCGATTATTTATGACTCTATCAACAGTAGCGATTGCAACATTTGCCCTTCTAGCTATCTCCTTTACTCCTACTAACTCCTTTTCTTCTTTTTTCTTCATCAAGAATATATTAACATTAACAAAGAACCATTAAAAGCAAATTACAAAAATTAAAATGAATTAATAAATTTACACTTTAAAAACACTAACTCATAAGGGAATAACTATCGTCATCAACAAATAACATTGCATTCTTATGATTTCTCAATATAGTCGATGGGTATTCTTGTTTTATCTCTGATGTTAATGTCAATTTTATTGCATTAGCTTTCGTTTTTCCTGGAACCATACAAAATATCTTTTCTCCTTTAAAGAGAGCAGGAACAGTTAAAGTAAGGGCATACTTTGGTACAGAATCAATTACCTTAAAACAACCATCATTCACTTGTTGCGTACGACAAGCATCATCCAAATCAACCACCTTCACTAACTTAGAATCGTTAAAATCAGCAACATGAGGATCATTAAATGCTATATGTGTATTTTCACCTATCCCCATACAAACAATATGAGGAGGAAATTGTTTTAATAAATTCTCATAACGAACACATTCGTCTTCTATATTTTCAGCCTGCCCATTAATATAATTAACAGTTTTAAACTTAACTTTAGAGAAAATTTTATCTTTTAAAAAATTACCGAATCCCTGGGGGGCATCCTCTGGTAATCCAACATATTCGTCCATATGGAAAGCATTTATTCTTTCCCAGTTAATATCCTTTTGTACTATTTTTTCAAAAAAATCATTCTGAGAAGGTGCAGCAGCAAAAATCATATTGATATAGCTTTCCGTTTTTAACAATTCTGTTATTTCTTTCGCTACAAGAGAAGCTGCATCTTCTCCTAATTCCGTTCTATTTTCAAATACTCTAATTTTCAACAAATCTTTCTGCAAATTCTTCATGTCTATATATTGATTTTCCTTTTATAATAGTTTGTAAAATTTTTATATTCCTGTCAAATAATACAATATCAGCATCTTTACCGATAGAGATGCTTCCCTTTTTATCATCAACATTCAATATTCTTGCAGGTGTTGCCGTTATCATTTGAATAGTTTCTAATAATCCTATACCCGCATCGAAATGCATTGTTCTTACCAACCTATCTGCCGTAGCTACACTGCCTGCGAAAGCACTTCTATCTGGTAACTTAGCCACTCCATCTTCTATAATAACCTTAACTCCATTTTTTAAATCACCAAGAATACTTTCACCTTCTCCCATTCCTGCACCACGCATAGCGTCCGTAATCAAAGCAACTCTGGAAGGACCTTTAATCTTATAAATTAGTTTTAATAATGGTGGTGGTAAGTGAATCCCATCTGCAATTATTTCTAAATCCAATTCATCTATCAGATAACCACTTTCTACTACTCCCGCATAGCGATATGCATTTCTCCTTGTGACTCCAGACATAGCTGAATAAAAATGTGTCAACAAAGTATACCCATTCTCAAAAGCTTCCTGAACGTCTTCATAAATAGCATCTGTATGTGCTATTGCTGGCAAAACACCTACAGATTTCAAATATCTGGCAAACTCCATCGCTCCGTCTAATTCTGGTGCAGCACTCCATCTTTTGATAAGATGAGCCCACCTCAATATCTCCTTATATTCATCAGGATCTGGGGCTCTGATATATCTTGGATCCTGAGCTCCTCTTTGCTGCATTGAGAAATAAGGACCTTCTATATGCATACCTAAAAACTGAGCACCAGAATGATTATTCTCATTTGCTTTTTCATAAAAATGTAGGGTCTTAATCAAATCTTCTTTCAGACTTGTTAATGTTGTTGGACACATCGCTGTTGTTCCATATTGTGCATGCAGGTTTGCTATACTAAGAAAAGCTTCTTCAGAATGATCCATAAAATCATATCCTCCTCCTCCATGGACATGCAAGTCAATAAAGCCAGGCGATACATAATTACCTTTAGCATCTATTATTTCTGCATCATTCACATCTATATCAAACCTATTGATTTCTATAATCTTTCCGTCTTCTATGAGGATACACCCTCCTTCTATCAATTTATACGGTGTAATAATATTTCCGTTAATTATTTTTAGCTTATTTTTCATTTAGGCATTTTTAATATAAAATGTGTACGTACACGAAATTAAATATTTTTTTTAATCTTTCAAAATCAATTAATATAATTACCATAATTATCTAGAATAAAATCAATTATTTATCACCAATAAGCCTACTTATTAACAATAACTGAAAAAACAAGAGCATATTAACTTTAAAACAACAGCAAAAATCACATGTATTATCTTTTTCGCCGACTTCACCCAAGATCATTTTTATCATTTTAAAAAGTACTCAAAAAAGTCATAGGCAATACTATTAGAATAATTATTAGGTTCATGCAAAACCCTATTTTGCATAGCTACTCTATTTTCTACTCCTAACAACTTATTTATTTTCGTCACATGATTGAGCGCTGTCCAACGTACTGGTTGATCTGAAGCTCCTCCTGAAACTAAAAATGGGCGTGGTGCCATTAATGCCATAATTTCGTGTAAATCGTGGTTTTCTTTTAACAATCTAGGATAAAGACCTTTAGCACCTTCTATATTTCCTTTTTTACGCCAAACATTTTCCCATGGGGTTGGATAATATCCCAAATACCATGGCTCCCAATAGTTAACTAAACTACCTTTATCTTCGTCAAAAACTACCCCAGGATCTGACCAAACTGCACATGCAAATTTATCAAACAAACAGGATCCAAACATGGCCCATTTTCCACCAAAAGAATGTCCCATTATTCCTATTCTTTTATTATCTACATAAGGTAAATCAGACAATAAATACCAAGAGTTTGCTGCTGCATAAGCTAACATAGATAAGGGCTGCACTTTTGCATTTTGTATCGAGGGATAATAAAGAGAATAAGTACGGTCTTGAGAAGCTTTAGTTGTACCTATAGATAATGCGACAAAGCCTCTTTTAACCAGTTGTAATGCAAAATCCCTATTGGGTTTCCCCTCCCCTATAGCAGTCTTAGGTTCATAAAAAGTAGTCACAACTGCAGGGTATTTCTTTTTATTTAATTTGGGAACTAAAAGATAGGCTTCTGTTTCTTCTGTTGGAGTCCATTTAAAACTAATCCTATATTTTGTATATCCCTCTTTTTGCTCAGTGTCCAGTATTTTCATCTTTTGCTTTTGAATAAGATTTGGCCACTTTCCCATCATATCATTCCATTTCGTATAAATTTCATTTCTACGTTTCCGCCAATCATTTTTAGTTAATACAGTGTCGCCATTATAAAATTTCAAAAGAGATTTATAATTACCATATTGACCCGAAAACTCAGAAGGAACAGAAAAATAAGGGCTTATTTTTCCCCACAACTCTTCTTTACTGTTAGAATTTCCTTGTGAATATGCTACAAAAGAAATAGCAGAAATCATCAAAAAAATAATACAAATTTTATTTTTCATAATATATGAACTATTAATATGTTATTAGATTAATTTTCTAAATCAGAATGTGATTTTAACATGGATATAAATTTAGGATTCAGGCTACTACCCTTAGATTTCAAAAAGTTTAATATATCTTTTCCTAAGATAGTGTTTGAATGATTAAATTTCAACTTTTCATTTATTTTAATAAAATCATAGTTATCTAGTAAAGACGGTTCAAACTTGCCTGCTACTTTAGGAGCATGAATAGTACAGTTGAAAAAAACGGTTGCTAATGTTGTATCTAACTCTAAATCTATTTCTTGTTTGGAAGTAATTTCAGGTAAAATTTTGCTTTCTAACAAATAAAGCTCCCCTTTCATTATTCCTAATTTTTTACTTTTAAAGGCTGATAGACTGGAATTTCTAATTATCACCTTTGCTGGTAAACCAGAGATATCCATTTTTATGGACGCACAGTTTACTATTTCTATTTGGAGAAATAGGGAATTAGCATCTTTTACATCCTTACTACCGTCTTTAACTAAGATATGATTATTTTTTTCTTCGGATTTTAATCCGGAAAGGTCTTCTAAATCAACATTATCAATCAGCATTTTACTATTAGGCTTCAGTTCTATACCATCATAGCTGCCTTTTGTATTAACAAAGTAACCTTTAGGGTTATAAAGTGTAACTATACGAACGCCTCTGTTTTCACCATGTACGATAATATTTTTGAACTGAACATTTTTAGGAAATACAATTCTCTCTCCGTGTTTCATCTCAGAAAAACCGCTGAGACTCATTAAATAAAGCGGGCCTTTGGATTTATTATTGTTACAGTCAATCACCAGATTTTCTATTGAAACCGATCTGCCAAATACAATAGGATATTTATAATCGAAATTTGCCGGATTAAAGTCCAGTACATTATTATAAGAACCTTCTGCCGGAATAAATTTACAATTGGATATCCTGATATCTCCATCCCATTTAGATCCAAAATCTCTTCTAAAATTTATAAACGAGCGATTTTCACAGGTTGTATTCTGAACAATAAGATCTCCTCCTCCTGTAATGGAAATACCCCTGTAACCAATTTTTGAATTTAATATTGATAAATTCCAACAATGAAAATGAACATCTACTCTGTTTAAATGACAACCATCTATTTTAAAGTTCTTGTTCATGTTAGTACCAAAAACGCCCCAATGTACAGCACTACCTTCTGCGGTAATATTCCTAAATGTTGCATTAAGCATTCTTCCTCCAGATATACCATAAGTACCTGCAGGAACATCATTTGCCGTTCCTTCCCGATCTTGCTCGTATGGAATAAGACGAATGTTTTCTAACTTAACTTCATAAACTTTGCTGAAATTATAAAAACCGGTTCTCGCATTGGGTGCAGTATCTTTCTTACCAGCTTCCAGCCTTACTACCTGATTGCTGATTAACGTTCTTGACCGCACAATGCCAAAACCATTTTTTGTGTATCCTTTTCCCTGACTGTCTCCCGAAAGGTAAAAACAGCCTCCGTTAACAGTCAAATAAGTATCGTCTACAGGAATTATTTCAATAGAAGAAAAGTCTTTAAAGGTATAAGCCACTTCTCCTAAAACTTTTCCGTGTTCTTCTATATATACAAATTCCTGTTTAGCCCAGGATTGGCCTGTGAATCTAGCTCCTGACCGGAATCCAACCTTATCATTGGTATCCTCTATATATATTAAATGGCCCGAAAAAGGAGAAAACTCCTCCACAACGTTTACGCCCGGTTTAAATCTGTTTATAATATTAGCTTTTTCCTGTGTTGAGAAAGTTTTTTTTACTTTTTGCTTTTGACTTGCTATTACAAATTTGTTTGCTTTTGGTGTATTAAATTGTTCATCTATATGAAAAATGGTGTTTCCCCACTCCACATTATTAAGAATTTGTATAGAGTTGGTCTCTTTTAGCCAAAACTCTCCTGTATAGTTAAATACAGGAATATTTTGCCCATTTGCATATTGGTGTGCTTTCTTTATCTCAATTCCGTCATCATGTGTTCCATCAGAGATTGTACCGAACATCTTATAATTAACTGAAGATACATTAATCAATAAAGCAAACAAACCATTTTGAAGCGCTATACCTGCCTGATACTGATCTTGCCTATCGGAAATAATATATTCAGCATGTCCACCATCGTTAGCCTGATGATATCCCAAAGTTTTAACAATATCACCTTCTTTAAGTTTCTTTTCGGAAATCAAAGAGTTTACATTAGAAAAGAACTTTATTGTACCAACTGCTATATCCCTTTTTTTTGAAGCATAAGATGAATGTGCTATACCTCCTGCTGTTAGGACTGTTACCCCTATGGTTTTTAATATATTTCTTCTGGTGGGCATAAATTAAGTTTAATTGATTATAACTAAATAAGGTTTAATACGGTACCAGGATGGACCTACATTCTTTGCTTTTAATAATTTTCCGTAAAATCCATCTTGCAGCCTGCTTCCAAAATAATTTTCTTTGGCACCTTCCAAAATATGAGGTTTAACAGATGAAGGAGCTTTGATATAGGCTAAACCCTTTTTACTTTGCAAATGTAAATTCTCTTTTATAAATCCTTTAGCACTTTCGGTTGATGAACTGGAAACCAGATTTTTAATAATTTCAAATTTATATTTAGGTTCTATTATTTTCAATGCTTTTTCATTGCTATATATCAAATTATTAGCAATTGTTGTATTTATCGGAACAACAAAAGATTTTTCATCTTTTCCTACACCTATATAAAATGGAATACCACAATTAATAAATGTATTTGAGAAAACAGCGCAATCTCTCACCTGATCGTAACCATGTAACGGAGGATTTTCCCATGCATTTCTGAATGACACAGGTGCGTAGAAATCGGTTCCAATTATACCCGAAAAATAATTATCAAAAATCCGATGTCCTTCACCTGTAACTCTAATCCCTCCTACTCCATTTTTTTTATTTCCTATAAATACATTTCCGGCTACGGTAGCTCTTTTCCCGTGTCTTAAAGAAATAGTGCCATTACTTTCATAGAAAAGATTATTTCTGATAATGTTATCACAAGATTTATTAGATATAATTTCTATTTCTCCATTACAATTTTTAAAAATGTTTTCTTCTATCGTAATGTGTGATGAGAACATCGATGTATTCCAGTTTCCTGCCCTGATACTCTCTCCGCCATTCATTCCTAATTCTGGTCTATGGTCAAAGAAATTGTGATCTATTCTATTATAACCTGGCTTTTTTTCTGCTTCGGCAACAATAGTGCATCCCTTATTGGTTTTTCCTTTAAAATAACAATGATCTATTCGATTATTTACACCATACATGGTTACCCATGCAAAAAAAGTGTCTTTGCTTAATGAATTTTCGCCTGTTTCGAGAAACACATTATTGGTAAAACGGCAATTTTCTGCTGCTTTGCTGATAAAAACAATACTTCCTTTAGGGATATTTGTATCCCTAAATTTCAAATTTTCTACAGTAAGGTATTTTCCTTCTATCAAAAGTGTTGATCCTTTAGATATAACGGTACTTCCATTTCTTTCTCCAGAAAAAACTATATTTTTTTCTTTTGTTCCCAGACCTTTCATCATAAGCTTTTGGTCTGTCCACACACCTGACTTTAAAATTACTTTATCTCCGGGCAACAGAGTTAACACCTCTAATTCAGAGGCGTTTTTTATTTTATATTCTTTGGCTTGTATATTAATAACTGTAATTACTAAACACATCATCAGGGAAACTGAGCACCACTTCATATTTTTGTAATTAATAGCTATTTATAATAGGAGACATCTGCTTCTCTTTATGCAAAAATTGTTTCACAAACTCGTCATCGTTAAGATGAGGGTAATTCTCATAAACTCTATCGATCTCCTCCATTTGCCCTTCAGATAATTCTTCTTTGGAGTTAAGACACCACCGCCCCTCCAAAAGACCTTGTCTACGCAAAACTTCATGTATTCCAGGAATACAACCGTGAAAATCATGAGCCGGATCAAATAAAGCTGCGTTTACATCTGTAACCTGTACACCTAAACTTAATAGCGCATCTGCTTCTTCTATTGTCTTATTTTTCCTATACTTCTTAATACGCTCCATAAGCTGTACCACATTATTTGTCCAAACAGCCCAATGTCCTAATAAACCTCCCCTAAAGCCTACAGATTGCATTTCTCCTTTTACCGGAAAGCTATATTCTGTTAGAAGGTCTGCTATGATATTATCATCATTTCCTGTATACATGGATATTTTCTCTCTTCTGGAAGAATTAGCTACTGCCCTCATTACATCCAGTGTTTGATATCTGTTAAACGAGGCACATTTAATTGCTTCTACATTATCAATCTCAACAAATTTACTCCAAAAATCAAAGCTGAATATTCTACCCCCTACAGAAGGTTGCAGATAAAAACCAAATACAGGGATAATTTTCGCTACAGCTTTTACTCTGTCTAATATTTGTTCTTCCGTCCATCCCTGCAAACCTCCCATACTTAACAATCCAATATCATATCCCAACTCAACAGCTATATTTGCCTCTGCAACAGCCTGATCTGTAGGGCCACAAATACCTGCTATTTTCAGAAAGGGTCTTTCCAGTTTAGCACTATCAATCTCCTCTGATGCCCATTTTAGAACTGTACGAAAAAGATTAATATCCGGATCCCGAATTTCAAACTGAGTCGAATGCACACCTACAGCTACCCCCCCTGCTCCTGACTCTATATAATACCGTGTCAACTGTCTTTGACGAAACTCATCAATTGTTCTATCGGCTGTTAATGCCAATGGATGTGCTGGCAATACTGTTCCTTCATCCAATAACTGCTTAAGCTCTTCACTTAACCGTTTCATTAAAATTTCCCTCCTCTTTCTTGAAAATGTGTTGCTTTACCAAACTCTTCGCCTCCCTGAGTTAACCAGATAGCTGTGATATCTATAATTTCTTTTATGGTAACCTGCGGATAACCAAATAGTTTATGACATTCTGCCGCATTATTTAATAATGCCGATCCTTCTGCCTCATATTGATAAACGGGTTGTTTACCAAATTTTCTGCCAAATTCTTCTGCCACCCATTTTGTAGATAGTGTCTCTGGTCCAGTTACGTTTAAAATCTTAGCCGGGCTTGCACAATGTAATAAAGATCTTATAGCTATTTCGTTAGCATCTCCTTGCCAAATAACGTTTACATTCTCGGTCCTTAAGTCAATCGGTTTTCCTGATAATACGGATTTTGCGATTTCCATAATTACACCATACCTAAAATCTACAGCATAGTTTAAACGGTATATAAGTAATGGCGTATTATTTTTCTTAGAGAAATACTCAAATATGCGCTCTCTTCCTAAACAGGATTGTGCATATTCTCCTATAGGTTCTAGTGTGGTTTCTTCACTTACTCCTCCCGAAGTTACTGGTACGAAAGGAAGTACATTCCCTGACGAAAATGCTACAATATTTGAGTTTTTAAACTTTTCGGATACTCTACCAGGTAAGTATGTATTCATTGCCCAGGTAAAACCTTCGTTGCCTACTGTCCCAAATTTATGCCCCGCCAGATAAATAACATTTTTAACTTCTGGAAGCTTAAAAAGCTCTTCATCGTTTAACAAATCACAGGCTATAGTTTCTATTCCGGCGTCTTCTAGTTCTTTTCTTGCTTTTTCATCACTAAACCTTGAAACACCTATAACACGTTTGCTAATACCTGCCTCCTTTATTGCCCGCGCAGCTAACTTCCCCATACTTGGCCCCATCTTTCCCCCAACACCAAGTAGCATAATATCACCATCTATACTCTTTATATCTTCTATAAGTTTGGTACTTGGTCTGGTCAGTTTTTGTTCTAAAGCTATCAAATCTTCCATAATCTGTTATTTTATAAATAAATCGTATACATTACTAATCGCTAAAAAGGAAAGTAATAACAGCCCTAACACTCCGAATATATTAGTGAATCTATTATTTTTATACTCTCCCATAATTTTCTTATCATTTGCAACCAAAAACATAGCAATCCCAATAAAAGGTACCAAGAAAATAGTCACGCTCTGAGCTAGCACAATCAGCTCTAAAGGAAGTTTTCCAAATATTATTGCCACTGTTGCACCTATAATCATTAATACAGCTATCAAAGCTCGTACTTTGACAGATTGTAATTTACTTCCATAACCTAATGCATCTCCCAACATGGTTCCTCCAACTGAGGCATTACCTATTACTGAAGAAAAAGAAGCTCCAAACAAACCTATCAAAAACAAGATTGACGCGTAATGACCAAATAAAGGCTCTAAGGCTTTTGCCATATCCATAGCACTTGCCAATTTTATTCCTTTGGGATGTAGTACCGTCGCTGCACAAATCATCACTATAGCACTCATTAATCCCAAAACAATCATACCTACTATACTCTTATCAATAATGACCTCTTCCTCTTCCCCCGTTTTTTTTCTTTCCTGAACTACATAAGCTTGATAAAATGCTCCAACAATCGAAAAACAAGAGGCCATAAAGGCTATAACCAAACCCACAGAACCTTCCGGCAGACTGGGTATAAACCCACTCAGAATATCTTCTGCCTTCGGATCTACCACAAAAGCCGTGACAACAAATGATAACAGCATCATAAATATTAACAACAGCATTAATTTTTCTAATATTTTATAAAACTCTTTGAAAAACAGTAGTAGAATACCAATAATATTAAATACAATGACCCAAATTTTTGGTGATGTCCCGGTAGCTTCTCCTATAGAAATTCCTACGCCAATTGAATTTCCTGCCTGAAAAGATGCTGCTACTAAAAAAATCCCAAAACCAATAACAATAGCTGCCCATCTTCCCCATTTTTGTCCAATTATTGTTAATAATGAATCTTTCTTTACTATACCTATCCTACTGGCCATTTTGGTAAAAACAGTCATGAAGAAAATAGCCACTACAACAATCCACAACATACTATAACCATAGTCTGTTCCCAATTTAGAAGTAATGGTCATTTTACTGGGGCCAAAAACAATGGCAGCTATAATTATCCCGGGAATAATTTCCTTAACCCTTTTCATCAGTTTTGATTCTTCTTTTTTTTTCATTTAGTTTTTTAGTTATCTTAATCTTTGATCTAAAGCATATGGGTAGATCCCATATCATCTCCAATGTCTTACAGTTATTTCTTATACTCATATACTGTAATTTATTGTAACAATGATATTTTATCTAAAATCTACAGATTCAGCTCATTTAGAACTTTTACCTAACATTGATTCTTTCTCTAACTTATTGAAGTAGTCATAATAAACCTCTCCATAAAGCTTAGAACCATCGTCCCCTGTTCTTACATGACAACCATCTCCACTCCAGTTTTTAGTCGAAAATCTAATATGAATTTTACCCGATTTAGGTGCATTCTTAAGAAAAACCAATTCCATTTTCTGGTTGATTCCTTGATTTGCTCTCACTCCTTCCCTCCGATAATCCATGTTAAGCTGCTCTTTCTTCAAGCCAGTATCTACACCATAAGCATAGGGATTTCTCACTACAGCATCTAACCCGTAAACATTTTTCCCGTTAACAATCACTTCATAGTTTTGGCGATTCTTACCATCAAATCTATCTATACTTGCTTCCATATAACCGGTCAACGGGTTAATTTTTAAAGCATTTGCATCTACAACCACCTCTTTGTCTCTACTTTGCGAATACTGGTAATCATAAAAAGTCTGAATTCCCAAATTATCGACCTTTATATCCTTAGAGATATCATTCATCAAATCCCAATATCCCCATAGTTCTCTTGCGCCAATAATAGGAAGGGGATTAACCATAGATGCTATTTTCAATTCAGGCTTGGCTTTTCTCATGTGGGCTATAAATTCTCTGAATTCTTCCTCAAAGACAGACAAAGATCTCACCCTGATTTCCATACCTTTAAGTGTCTCTATATCTTTATAGATTAATTCTTGCGCAGTAATGGGTTTATCAAAAAATATCTGATACTTAGTGTCATCGTATCTGTCTACTTTCCTTACCACATACTCTTTATTATTTGAATAATACCCTCCCAGAAACACATAATCTCCCCGCCGGGGCAGAGCATCTGTTTGATGCTGTTTGTCTGCCAAATAGGTAACACTCTGTGCTGTTATTTTATCGATTCTTCCCACCCATTTTTGAAAATTATAGGTGTCAGACTCCTTATTATAGGTAATAGATTTGATAGGAAGCGTCCTGATAGACTGTAGTTCTGTCAAAGATAAATCAGGGTACTCAGTATAAAGCTTGTATCCTTTCACACTCCAATCGTCATTGGGTGTTGTTTCTATATACAGGATATCTGGTGAGAAACTGGCAATTTTCTTATATCCTCGGTAGAACTCATTCGGGTTATTAAAAAAAGCTAATTTCCAGCCACCTATACCAGCATTTTGGAAATAAAAAATCCTATTAGTCGCCAGATTGAAGATAAAATAAGGAATACCTTTTGACTCTTTATAATTGCCTTTTATTTTCAGCTCGACATCCCGTTTTTGAATAGTTTCGAATCTGTAAGTCTTCATAGCTCTATCATCGGTCTCTCTAAAATCTAATCCGCTGGAAACTCGTGTTGGTTTAGTTATATCAAACGAAACATCCCCGTCTCCGAAAGGGCTTTCCAACTCTCCTTTATCGGATTTTCCTATGGTAGTCTTTTCGTAACTGATTTCCTCACCATAAGAAAAAGCAACCAATACTTTATCTCCTTTAGCCGGAGCTGTTTTGAATGAAATCCAGTGATGTACTTCTGGGTCTCCATGCTTATCTTTTCCGTATTTTCTAATAACCAGATAGTCTAAATCTTTAGGGATTTCTCCGCCTCCATAACCGCCTTGATTATGATCTCCTTTAAGTATTTTTTCATTCAACAACAGTTGATGCCTAAACGTAAAGGCTCTTCCTAAATCAAATTGCTTTTTGACACCATCACCCTTGAACTCCAGCTTATCTATCCCTATGGGACTGGTGTTCCAGTTATTAATGGTGTCGTATAAATTGCCATCTATATATACTTCTATTTCGGAAGCCGCATGATTATCTCTTTCTATTCCTTGAACAAGTGTAATCTCATCTCCTGTAATCGAAAACTTGATACTCGAATTTATACCGGTAATTTTCAAGGCTTTACCATCAAAATATTTTTGATTATCTGGCCCGCTTAAATAAGAACTATTTCCCAACACCTTTACCATATCCGGCTCTACAGTTATAGATTGGTTTCTCTGGATATTTAAAATAGCTTCTTTTACCAAACCTGATTGTAAAAAACCTCCACCCCAAGTAACAGAAGATCCAGCAAAACTTATCCGCCAATTTTTAGAGGCTGTTCGTATATGGTCTAAATTATGTTGACCCATACAAATTGATGAGGTCAAAAGAAATATAATAATGAAACTAATTCGGCTTAACTTGATTAAAATATTGTTCATTTTGTGCTAATATTACATTTATGACAAATTATTTCTTATTCAATAAACTCAATGCCTTACAAAACAATCAATCAAATAAAAAACTTATATCTTATTCCGAGTATTATCTTAATCCTTTGATTTCAGAAGCTTGAATTGGCTCTGCTTTATTTCCCCAGTTTTTTCTTATATATGTCAATATCGCTGCCCCTTCATCGTCATTAAGAAACTTAAAAGAAGGCATTTGCTCGGCTTTGTTTTCTGTTTTTTTACCTTTTAAGAATACTTTTATCAGGCTTTCCTTACTTCCTTGTACTAAGGAAGAACCTTTTAAAGCTGGGAATGTTCCTTCTACTCCAGAACCATCATCTTTATGGCAACCGCCACAATAAACGCTATATAACTGATCTATATTTTCTATAGTTTTATTCTCTGATGCCAACTTCCCTTTCAGTACCTTGTCACTAGTCACCCTAGCTGCTTTGCTTATTTTTAATATCCGGTCATCGGCCTCTATCGGCTTACTGTAAGGGTTCCAGTCTCTATTACTAGTAGAAACGTAAATATCTCCCTCTGGTGAAACGCAAACACTTCTTAGGCGTCCATACTCATTCTCTAAAAATATATTATCCGATAAGATTTTTGTACCATCATCGTTCAACTTCAATACATGTAAACTTCTTGCTTTCAGTGTCGCCAGAAGTAAACTATTCTCCCACTCGGGAATGGTTTTATGTCCATAATAGGTTATCCCTGATGGTGCAATCGTTGGAGTCCATGATAGCAAAGGTTCTATAGTGTTATTTTTCAGTGCATATTCTTTCTCTTCTTCAATATCGTGTATCCCCTCTATATTAGGCCATCCATAATTCCCTCCTTTTACAATAAGGTTTACTTCATCTTCTAAAGCATCGCCATGTTCAGAGGTATAGAGAAATCCCCTTTTTGAAAACACCAATCCTTGCATATTTCTAAAACCTTTTGCCCATACATAACTTCCTTGTATCGGATTATTTTCGGGAACTGTTCCATCTATATTTATTCGCAATATCTTACCATTCAAACTCTTTTCATTTTGTGCATTTCCTCCTTTTTGCGCGTCACCCGTTGCCCATAAAAGTTTTCCATTAGGAGAAATAGCTAACCTTGATCCGTTATGACCAGTACTCCCAGGTATAATTAACAAGGTAGTAGGTTTTATTAAGGTGTCTCTTTGTATGGTATATCTAACCAACTTCGAAAATATCTTCCCGTTATTCTTTACCGTATAATCTACAAACACATAAGGATTTTCTTTCACATTCGGATGAATAGCCATTCCTAAAAGACCTGTTGTTCTATCTTTCCAAACTTCTTTTATTTCTAATATTCTATGTTTTTCCCCTGTTTCTGGATCCAACTTACTTATTTCTCCATGTTGTTCTGTTATCCAAATTTTATTATCTGGACCCCATGTTATTTCCCATGGAACGTTAAGCCCCTTAGCTACCACACTTATATCCAAAACTGATTTTTCTAACTGAATATTTTTCTCTACCGGGATTATTCTCCTTTTTGCTTTTTGAGGATTACAACCTAATACAATCACATATAACAGAAACAAAATTTTATATTTCATATTCATAAATCTCATTTTAATTAAGATTTATCTTTTGATTTGCCCAACTTTACAGAAGGGCAAATACAAAAGATGCAAACAAAAACTAGTTGTCTTTTTTCAAATTGTCTAATAACCAGACATAAGTTTTTTCTCGCTGAGGCGGATAAATTTTATGTATTCCAGAAGGTATAATGAAGACCTGTTTTGGAGCCTTTATAGAATTGTAAGCAGAGTAAAAGGATGTAGGCGGTGTTGTTTCATCATTAAATCCCCAAGAATAAAATCCGGGAACTTTTATTCTTTTAGCAAAATTCACTACATCATAATAAGACAATGCTTTCATTATTTGCTCTTTATTGTTTTCATAAAGTTCTGGTTTAAGAAAAAAATGAGGCCAACCTCCTGCTCTTCCATTCAAGTAGCCTGTAAAGTCGCACATTGCCGGACACAAAGCCACCAAATAGTTTATTCTATTCTCTAAGGATGTTGTAATAATAGACAAAGCTCCTCCTTGACTAGACCCCCAACCTCCAATGTACTTTCCATCAAACTTAGGAAGCGAATAGATAAAATCGACAGATCTTACACATCCTAATATTACATTTTTATAATAAAATGAATCTCGATCAGATGTTCCTTTATATTGATAGCCCTTCAGCTCGTTAGCCTGTAAAGCTGTGTAATATGCTTTTTCCATAATTACCGGCCTTCCATGAATATATAAATCCAAGGTTATGAATCCTTTAGCTGCATTACTTTGATCTCCGCTCAAAGGCAACCACCCTGCACCGGGAAAACGAATAATTGCCGGATATTTCCCTTCTTTTTTAGGAATACTCAATACACCATAAAATTTTTGCACACCATTATTATAAAACTCATATTCTGCCTGAAATACATCTACTTGCTCGTTTCCTTTTTCAGGTATAGGAGTCAGTTTATAATTTAAGGAAACATTCTTAGAATTTTTAATCGCTGTATCCCAATATTTATCAAAATCCGTTGGCGTTACCGCTGTTGGTTTTATTTTCTCTGGCTCATATGCAGCTGTTGCCAATTCTTTATATATCTTCCCTTTCACATTCACCCTTACATCACATCGTAAAAAACCTGCTTCATTTAAAGTTCCTCCATCTAATGTTGCATAACCATTTATAAGAGAAAATTTTCCTTTTTTTGTTGGAGTCATTTTCTCCAATCCAATCATATAAGATAAATCTGCAGACTCTAGGGGTTTACCATCAACAAATAACTTTATTGTGAATTTTACTGGCTCACCCAATTTATATACCCAATCACTTTTATCAGGGTTCACCAGAAACTCTAGGTTTTTAGATCCTGTTAATCTGGGATCCTCAACATCTATGCCTGCTGTTGTAGCTTGCGCAAATGCTCCATGTTGAACAGCGAATAGTCCTATAAATAGGTAGGTCAGGATTGATTTAATATGTGGTTTCATTATTTAAGGCATCTACTTTTAAAACTGGTATTATATAATTCTGCTTGGTTTCAAAATTTGTTTTTATTACAACTGGTCAACTATTTCTTCAGCTAATATATCAAATTATTGGGTACGTTACCGAAAAAAACAAAACTTTTATTTCAACAATGTCATTAAACTCAAGATAGAAAAAAGTCTCATTTCAATAGTACTATTAATACCATAGAAAGAGAAGAGCTGTCTTAAAACTTTTCATCACTCCGAAACTCAAGTTGTTTAGTGGTTTTCTTAGACAGCTCTTTATTATTAATTTGCCTGCTTTGCTTCTGCACGCATTTGTTTCAATTTTTTTAGTTGATCGGCACTTAATACTTCATTCTGCAGTTTTGTGCGCTCTGCCCATACTTCTCTCATCTTTTTAGTAGCTTCTTCCGGACTAAGTGAAGTATTAGCTTTTATTTCTCTAAGTTTAGGATCAGTTATTTTTTTAATGTCCATTATTTTGGCTCGTTGATCTGCATCAAGATTAAGGGTATTCATTACACTTTCATGATGTAAAAAAATAGCAGTAGATTTTTTCTGAGCATTTATCCCTGATAAAAGGAATACAGAAAGAACAATTGTAAGAAATACTTTTTTCATTTTTATCATTATTTTAAGTTTATTTTTTCTATATACACTATAATTTCATTTTTATATAATTTGAAGATGAGCGATTCTCACTCTTTATTTTATGACATATTTTTGTTTAAGAGCACAAAACACAAGGAAATTATTCATTTATATACTTCTCATAGTTACTAAACGCTCCTATTCCTGGTCTAAAAGAATGCCAACTAAACTGAGAAATATTTTGAGTATACATTCCTGCAATATCCAATAATAATTTTAAATCCTCCCATTCTTTTGTTCCTCTTTTAATAGTACAGTTACCTTTAGTAAAAGATTCTATATCAACGCCAAACTTGACACCTGTCTCATCACAAGCTTTTTTTACCATAGCGAAATAATTGGGCAAATCAATTATTAAATCATCATTAAGAATATTAAGCCTTCCTGCACAGTCTTGTAGGTATAAAATATCTACACTTGGTGTTTTTTCTAAAATTCGTTTATAAAACTCATAGGTCATATCTGCTGGACGGCCACGCCATAAAGCTGGCGCTATAGTCACAAGAAATTTTTTCTCCTTAGATTTTGCATATGAAGCTACTCTTTCCTGATAATGTGATAGTAAATATGCATCTTCAGGTTTCCACCACCCTCTCCAAGTACCATCATGATACTCCTCTGAAATATACCAACCTACCATCATTTTATTATTGGAAAACTTGTTATATAGTTCATCCACTATAATTTTATTTATTTCATATAATTGATCATACACCGTGGCTTCATTTTTATTGATAGGATATTTACCTGCATTTAATCCTAATATAACTTTCATCCCTGTTTTAGTCGCTGCAGTAAATGCATTCTCAATCATTTGATATTGTTTGATAATATTGGGTAGTTTTGTCCCTTTATAATTGGATACGGATCCCGTTTTATCATTACGAACGGCTTGCTGTAAAATTACAGTGTCTATACCAACTGCTCTATATGCCTTAAAAGTTGGTTCCCAATCTAAATGTTCGTGTAGACTAGCATGTAATTGTATAAAGATACTACTAAACTTATTTTTTTTATTAAAAGTAGGTTTAAATGATGTAAACTGCTGAAAACTATCAAAATTCATTGTAAATTCATGCGCCTTCCCCGATGTATTTTCTACACCAAATTCATACCCAACAACACGTTTAAGATCAATCGGATCTCCTCTCCCTTCTTTATCTTCAACGAACAAATTATATGGGATAGTAATTTGTTGCCACTCCGTTTTACTTAAATCTATAGAACTTCTAAATGAAAATACTTTTAATGAGTCATTAGTTAAAGTATAATCTTCATTTTGTTGAAGTAAATGAATGATTACTTTATTATTGCTAGGGGAACTACTTTTCACCCAAAGAGAAAGTTCTAAAGGATAAAAACTTAAATCAGAACGGAACATCCCCCACATTTTCCTCAAAGTAAGAGGGTGTTTCACGAACTGTGTCAATAGTGTAACTTTAAACTATCGACATAAATATGGCAACACAATACGATTTTGATTTTGAATCCTTTAAAAAGGAAGCTATA